>CAXIDD010000411.1:0-5295 GCA_964021975.1 uncultured Saprospirales bacterium
TTGTAAGAATTAAGAGATATGAGGGGACGGAAAGTCCCCTCTTTTTATACTAAAAAAATTTTAGAACAACTGTTGAAAATTTATTAAACGAAGGGTTAGAGCAGAAACAGCATCTGTTTTTAATTGACTTTTCAATATCCGACCTGGTACCTATTACTCTGTATTTTATTAGGTTTAGCATTTGCTCTAGCCCTGTATTTTAGAGATACCCGCTTTCGGGAAAAAGCCAACTGGCTCAACTGGTTGCTTGCAGGTTTGCGTTTCTTAGCGGTCAGCTTAATCAGCCTGTTTTTATTGTCGCCACTTCTAAAATCCGTAGAACGTACCACCAAAAAACCCATCATTATCATTGGACAGGATGCTTCTGAATCCATTGCCAATGCACTTGATAATAAATTGGACCTAACCAATCAGTTGGAAAACCTAGAAGAGGCCCTTGGTGACGACTTTGATATCCGGACCTATTCTTTTGGTACGCAGGTGCGTCCTGGCTTAGATACTGGTTTTACGGATAAAGTAAGTAATCTAACCGAGCTACTTAAAACGGTCAATGATTTGTATAGTGGTGAAAATTTAGGCGCAGTGATTATGGCCTCTGATGGAATTTTTAACGAAGGTTCTAACCCTGCTTACTTCAATGGCCAGTTTTCAGTTCCTATTTATACCATTGCCATTGGGGACACAACGCCTCAAAAAGATCTTTTAATCAAGAGAGCCTTCCACAATAAGATTGCCTACTTAGGAGACCAGTTTAGTGTGCAAGTAGATATTTCTGCCCAAAACTGTAGCAACCAAAGTACAAAATTAGAGGTCTATCAAGTCAATGGTAGTTCCACTAACCTATTGCAGAGCCTACCCATAAATATTAATCGAAATGACTTTTTCCAAACCCAGGAAATTGTATTGGATGCCAATAAAAGTGGTTTGCAGCGCTTTAGATTTACCTTGAGTGGTGTCGAAGGAGAAGTTACTTTAGCTAATAACCGGAAAGACATTTTCGTTGATGTTTTGGATGCCCGCCAGAAAATACTAGTCTTGGCCAATGCGCCACATCCTGATCTAAGTGCGATTAAACAAAGTATCGAAACCAATAAAAATTACGAAGTCACAATCCAAACGATTAAGCAGTTTGAGGGTCAAATAGCAGACTATGATTTTGCTATTTTACATCAACTGCCTTCCAAAACCAATGATGCTAACTTCATTTTGAACGCACTAAACAAAGAAAAGACACCACGTTGGTTCATCACAGGTATGCAAACCGATTTTAATCGTTTAAATCAAATCCAATCTTTGTTAAGTGTCCGCACCGATGGCCGAAATACCAATGATGTACAAGGGCGTTTTGCCCCAGGATTCAATTATTTCACATTAGAAGAAGAGCTAAAAGGTGAAGTCCCTAACTATCCGCCTTTACTTTCTCCATTTGGAGAATTTAGCGAAGGTGCAGGTGCTCAAGTATTACTTTATCAACGTATCCGGAAAATTGACACCCAATTTCCGCTCTTGGTATTGGGAGAAGAAAACGGTGTTCGTACGGGCATACTTGCAGGAGAAGGGATCTGGAAATGGCGTCTATTTAATTATTTACAAAATGAAGACCATTTCTTATTTGATAGCTTTTTGAGTAAAATCGTACAATTCATTTCGCTTAAAGAGGATAAACGAAAATTCAGAGTCAGTCTACCTAAGAATATTTTCAACGAAAATGAGCCCGTTCTTTTAGACGCAGAACTTTATAATCAAAGTTACGAATTGATTAATGAGCCGGATGTATCCATTAACATCAGTGATAGTGATGGCAAGGAATATACCTATGTATTCAATAAAGCGGGAAATGCCTATACTTTAAATGCAGGTATTCTACCCGTTGGAAATTATCAGTATACGGCTACTGTTAGTCCAGACGGTGAGCAACTGACCTTTAGTGGCGCTTTCAGTATTCAACCGATCCAGTTGGAATCCTATGCAACTACCGCTAACCATGGTCTCTTGAGTTTACTCAGCGAACGCTACGGGGGCCAAATGGTTTCTTTAGCAGAAAGTGATCAGTTGGTGGAGCTTATTCAAAATGAGAACACCATCGCGCCAGTCATCTATTCTACTTCCAAAAACAAATCCTTGATTAACCTTCGGTGGTTATTTTTTGTGTTATTTGTACGACTTAGAATGGTTTTTAAGGCGGTATTTTGGTGCTTATTAGAACAAAAGAAACGATGTACGTTTCTAGTTCCTATTTTGACTTCAAAGTGAGCTAGGCTTGGAGTGTTTTATTTTTCAAAAATAATTGAATCTTTTTTCCGTTTTTTTTGAAATCTAGATCAAATAATTACTTTTGTAAATGAGATAAGCTTTTATTATCTATTTAATCTGTAGGAAAAGTGCATTTGTGCCAATACCAAGGACTTTAAAACTTGGAAATCAATCTACTTTTATGCAGAAAACTAAACATTTGTAGCAGTGGATAACGAGAGAAACCAAAGAAGAATGGAGAGTGTATTCTCCAAAAAGGTGCGGGCAGGTAAGCGTAGAACATACTTCTTTGACGTAAGACGGACCAAAGGAGATGACTTTTATTTAACCCTTACGGAAAGTACCCGTAAGTTTAATGGTGAAGGTTACGAAAGGCACAAAATCTTTTTGTATAAAGAAGATTTTAACCGATTCATGGAGGGCTTGCAAGAAGCCGTCGACCATGTAAAAACTGATTTAATGCCTGATTATGACTATGACGAGTATACCCGTCGTCATGAGGAATACGAAGCACAAAAATTAGAAGAGCAAAAACAACTGGAAGCGCAAGGTAATGCGGATAGTGAAGTAGCAGCTCCAGTAGAAGAGCAACCTTCTGTAGAAGATGAAGATGATATTTCCTGGTAATAAATATTCCAGCATGTTACTTCAAAAAAAGTGAAATCAATAGCTATTGATTTCACTTTTTTGTGTCCGTAGCTATCGCGTCCGCTTAATCCCTTAAGACCCACTTCATGAAGACTCCAGCGGCGTGTAAATCTGTAGTAGAAGTAGTTCCTGGATTCACAAAACGTAGTCCAGCTCCTCTTCTGAACATCACGCCCATTTCCATTCTTTTAGCAATCACAAAACTGGCATCTAACTCTGCAAACATTCGAGCAGAAATACCATTTCGCTGACTTCCATAGGCCTCTAAATCTCCCATTGTAGTACAGTCTGTATTAGAAGTGTTTTCATTACGAAAACGAATACTTTCTTCACAGGCATTAATATTATAGCCATAAATTCCTAATGTATTTCCAAAGTGGTAGCCGGCATTCACACCAATGATCCCCGTAAGAGCGAATGCACCTTTCTGACTTCTAAAACCTAAGGTAGGCTCAATAGCAATTTCGTTTCCAATTTGTGTAAACCTTAATTCTTGGTAATTTTCATCGGAATAATAAGTATTTGGCGTAGCGTAGACGACTTCATCGATCCGGTCAAAAATCCCCGAAACACTTAAGCCCAATTCTAATTGTGAATGTTCTTGATGCTGAAAATTCATATTCAACCGAAGGTTAGGGTTTTCACAGATCATACTGTAAGTATAACTTTCGGTGACTCCAATATTAGAGAAATCAAAGTCGGGCCGCTGTCGCATCGTGTTCACAAAAGCGGTATGATCCATACTAGAGAGTCGATCTTGATCTTCGCCCATATACACGCCGATACGTTTAAGTTGCCAATTTTTACCGATAGTCAATTGTGCTTTGATTCCTACCAAAGGCAATACTAACAAAACTAGAAGAGTTGAAAATAATTTCATGAACAATGGATTGAGTGAATGTAAAAAGTAATCTATACCACTAGTACGTGTAAATGCCGTCAAACAATAAGCCCGCAGCTAATTTTAACTTTTAGATTCATTTCTAATTCATGAAAATGGAGAATGGTCTACTCCACAATGACATCTTCCATCCGCTGCTTTTCGTAAAGATCTGAATAATACCCACCATTTTGAATCAACTCTTCATGGGTCCCCTCCTCCACGATATGACCATCATCCAGTACAATGATTTTATCAAACTCTAATAAGGAATATATCCGGTGGGTTATGATAATGCAGGTTTTATCTTGAAGCTGCTCGTTGAAGTATTCTAAAATTTGCTTCTCAGTATTGGTATCAACCGCAGAAAGGCAGTCATCCAATATAACAATATCCGGTTTTTTGATCAAAGCCCGAGCAATCGAAACCCGTTGCTTTTGCCCTCCGGATAAGGTTACCCCACGTTCTCCAACGAAGGTCTGAAAACCATCCGAAAGTTCTTTAATATCTTCGTATACGGAAGCATAACGGGCAAAATCTTCAACCTCTGCTTGTTCTGCTTCCCTTTTACCAAAGGCAATATTATGAGAAATGGTATCTGAAAACAAAAATACATCTTGCGGAACGTAACCAATTCGTTTCCTTAAGTTGTACAGATCATGCTCCTCAATGGGATGTCCATCGATACGAATTGTTCCAGAACTCACATCATACATTCGGACAAGCAGATCGGCAACCGTGGTCTTTCCAGATCCTGTCCGCCCAATGATGGCCAACTTATCTCCAGCCTTTAATTTCAAATTGAAATTGTTAATTGCTTTGGTACCTGTATCTGGATATACAAAATTAACCGCATCAAATTCAATATTGCCTTCAATTGGGCCATCATATTTAGCTTGATTTTGAATCGCAGTTGGGGTATCCATAAACTCGTTGATCCGATGCTGTGATGCGGCAGCCTGTTGTATGATAGAAGCTATCCAACCGATGGCGGTTACGGGCCAAGTCAACATGTTGACATAAATCACAAATTCCGCAATGTTCCCCGGCGAGATCGCTCCACTAACTACTTTAATCCCCCCAACATAAATGGTCAATGCGGTACTTGCACCAATCAACAATAACATCAAAGGAAAAAAGAGTGCGTTGACCTTTGCCAAATCTAAGGCCTTTTCTTTATAGTCATCACTTTCAATAGAAAAGAAACGCGTCATAGCCGAACCTTGCACATAAGATTTCACTACTCGAATACCCGAATAAACTTCCTGAGCAATGCTATTCAAATTAGCCAATTGCACTTGAATAACCGTACTCTTTTTATTAATCAAATTACTCACATAATAAATGGAAACAGATAGGAATGGTAGTGGTGCCAAACACCATAAGGTCAATTCTAAATTGACACTCACCATACTAGAGATTACCAAGACAAATAAAGAAACTAGATTAATACCGTAAAGCACAGCTGGTCCAAGGTACATCCTTACTTTATTAACATCCTCGGTAATCCGAGC
>CAXIDD010000412.1:0-5293 GCA_964021975.1 uncultured Saprospirales bacterium
ACCCTCAATACACCCAGGTTGATCCCTACTATGGAAGCCTACTGGCCGTCGCTGAAGCTGCACGTAATATCATCATCTCCGGGGCAACTCCCGTTGCCACTGTAGCCACTATGAATTTTGGTGATCCGGCGGATAAATTGGTCGCTTGGCAAATTCAACAATCACTCAAGGGGATTCAAGAGGCAACGCATAAATTTAAGACCCCACTATTAGAAATAGATTGGAGTCTAGGCCACGAAGGAATTACTAAAAATGGAGCAAAACCAATTGCACCGATGCCTGTAATTGGTATGTTTGGATTGATGCCCGATAATGCTGTATTTACAGGACTTGGCTTCAAAGAAGATGGCCATTTAATCTACATGATAGGGACACCTCATAATGATATTAATGCCTCGGTTTATTTAAAAATTTTACAATACGATGCGGCAACTCCAACGCCTGTATTTGATTTGGACGAAGAGCAACATATCCAGCAACACCTTCGCAAACTGATTCAACGAGAGATGATTGCCTCTGCTCATGATATCATGGAAGGAGGACTATTTGTTGCGCTTTTAGAAAGTGCAGCCGTTAATGGTTATGGGTTTTCAATAGAGACTGATACCAACTTTCGAAAAGATGCTTACCTCTTTGGAGAGCACCAAAGTAGAGTAATCATTAGCTTAAGACCAGAAAGAGAAGATGATTTAGTCAACTACTTGAATGCTCAAAACGTTCCTTTTACACGCTTAGGCGAAGTTACAGGAGATCAAGTCTTAATTGACGGAGATAATTATGGAGCATTAGATCAGTGGGTCGCCATGCGGACTCAAGGAATGAAAATTGCGATGAAATAATTATTATCTTTGTATCACGTTATATCATTATCATAATCACCGCGTAAAACGATTTATAAAAATGAGAAAGTTATTAACACTCATTGGTTTGTTTGCCTTACTTACCTTAACCAGTCAATGTAGTAATGAGTTACCAGGAACGACCATAAAAGGTCAAATTGAAGGTGCTGAAAACCTACAAGTTTTTGTAGATAAAATTATTTTTGGCAAAGCTAATGCTGTGATTGGCAAAAGTGAAATTGATAACCAAGGAAATTTTTCAGTTAATTTTCCAGAAGGATTATCTAACGGTATCTATAATGTCAGAATTGGAGCCAAACGGATTAACTTGGTTGTAGATAATGCCGAAAAAACGATTGAGGTTGCCGGCCGGCTGAGTACCCTACAAAATTATGATGTAAGCATCGAAGGATCAAATAGCTCCAAGCTATTGGCCGAAACCATGACCAAATTGATTGCGCGTCAAATGTCCGTAGAAGACGTCAGAACTTTTGTAGATACGGTAAGCGCTCCTATAGTTGGTAGTTTTATTTCTTACCGCTCATTGGGAGAATCTGGTGCTTTTTTAGATATCCATAAATCAGCACTTGAAAAGCTCACGGCTTCTCAACTAGCCCCAGAATTGGCAACTTCTTTTGGTGGCTGGGTTTCCGCAGTTGACCAGTTATACCAGCAACAGTTACAAAGAGAATTAATTAAGTTAGGTGCACCAGCACCAGATATACGTTTGTCTTCACCTGACGGTACCGAGTACGCATTGTCAGACTTGAAAGGAAAAGTTGTTTTATTGGATTTTTGGGCAGCTTGGTGTGGTCCTTGTCGCAGGGAGAATCCCAACGTCGTGAAGGTTTACAACAAATACAAAGATAAAGGTTTTACCATCTTCAGTGTTTCTTTAGATGGTATTGACAATACTACGGCAGCACGTTTAGATGAAACACAGAAAGCCAAAATGCTTGAATCTCAAAAAGGACGTTGGATTAATGCCATTAATCAGGATAACCTGACCTGGCCTTACCACGTTAGTGATTTGAAAAAATGGGACTGTGCACCTGCTAAAGCTTACGGTGTGAGGTCTATTCCCAGAGCTTTTATGATTGATCGGGATGGAATTATTGTCTCTACAAAAGTAAGAGGGGCCGCTATGATTGAAGCGGAGCTGCTGAAGCATATTTAGGGTGTGCTAATCCAAGCTGATTTCTAATCAATATTAAAGCGGTTATTTCCTTCAAGAAATAACCGCTTTAATCATTTAGGGCATGTCCTAGTTAGCGAATTACTCTTCCTGCTTTAAAAAAGCGATCATCCGTTGGGCCGCTCGACTGGAGGCTCCGTTATTCCCTAGGCGTTTCCGCAATTCCCGATAGCCTGTTTTAACCCTTTCTCGATCAGTACCTTTGAGGATTTTGGAGAGTTCTTTACGCAAAGTTTGAGGATTAAAAGCTCCCTGGATTAATTCTTTGACTAAGGGTTTATCTACAATTAGGTTAACTAAAGAAATATACTTGATTTTAACCAGTCGTTTTGCAATCCAGTAAGAAATGGGACTACCTTTATAGCAAACTACTTCAGGGGTATCAAATAAGGCAGTTTCTAGCGTCGCTGTCCCTGAAGTAACCAAGGCAGCTGTAGCTTGCTTCATCAAGGGATAAGTCTCGCCATGCAATATTTGAATATTGTCTCCCGCTTTATTTTGAGTTATGATTTTCTCATAAAAACTATTGGGCATAGCTGGTGCACCACCAATAATAAATTGATAATCCGGAAACTTTGTAGTCATAGTTAGCATGACTGGTAACATCTTTGATATTTCTTGTTTGCGGCTACCAGGCAAGAGTGCTACGATTGGTTTAGTATTTTTAATAGAAAGCGGTGGTACTTGCTGCTCATTAGAAATAACATCTAATAATGGATGCCCCACAAATTCTACTTCGTAATCGTATTTTTTGTAAAAATCAGCTTCAAAGGGGAGGATGGTGTACAATTGATCTACATCTCGCTTGATAGCGTGTACTCTTTTGGCTTTCCAAGCCCAAACCTGTGGAGAAATATAGAAAAGCACTTTAATTCCCTGTTGTTTCGCCCACTTGGCAATTCTTAAATTAAAGCCCGGGTAATCAATTAGTATGAGCGCATCTGGTTGGAAACGAAGGATATCCGCTTTACAGAATTTAAGGTTTTTTAGAATCGTCTTAAGATTACTAACGACCTCAATAAAACCCATAAATGCCAAGTCTTTATAGTGTTTTACCGGATTTGTGCCACAGATTTTGGCCATTAGATCTCCTCCCCAGAACTGGAAATCAGCTGCTGAGTCTTGCTCTTTTAAAGCCTTAATCAAGTTGGAACCATGCAAGTCACCTGAGGCTTCTCCCGCAATTAAATAATACTTCATATTGAAGTTTTTAGAAACTTGTACTAAACCAAACCAACCAAACCATGGCATAAACCATAGTCGCACCTAAAACACCTCTCATACTTTTGGAGAATCGCCTCCTTTGATAGATTGTGAAAGGCAATAAGTTCAAACATATGGCAAAAAGGAATAGACTGTTATTATCAAAAATGGCTTCCTCTCCTCCAGCACCAAGGTTTCCAGATGCTAGAATGAAATCATTCAGACTCAAGAAGAGGGCATATCCTACAAATGGTAAGATAGCTCCAAATAAAAAGCCAATCCCAAGGTGATTTTTTAAAATAAACTGCATCATTTTGCTTTTAGTAATTCTTTGCTCATTACTTAATGAAAGAGTAGTTTTACCATTTTACATATTGGTAACCGCTAGGCTTTCCATACGTTTCATTTCTTTTACTGCGCGGTAGTTTGTCAAATCATGCATCGATGGTACTACGGATATATAGCCATTGTCCAAGGCCCAGACATCGGTATCATCTTTATTGGGCTCATCGTTGACAAATTTGCCAGTTAGCCAATAATAAGGTTGTCCGCGCGGATCTTTTGCTTCCAGGAATTCTTCTACCCAACGAGCATCCGCTTGACGACAAACCTTCATACCTTTAAGCTCTTCATAAGGTAGATCAGGAATATTCACATTTAATAGGCTTCCTTCTTCGATTCCATTTTCTAGTACATATTCCATGATACTTTTGATGTAAGGAAGGCTTGCCCCAAAATTGGCATTATGCGCATAATCCAATAAAGAGAAACCAATCGAAGGTATTTTTTCTAGAGAAGCTTCCATTGCAGCGGAGAGTGTCCCCGAATAAATAATATTGATCGCAGCATTAGAACCATGATTGATTCCTGAAACACAAAGATCAATTTGGCGATCCTTCAACAGGACATTCTTAGCCAGCTTTACACAGTCAACAGGGGTTCCTGAGCATTCGTAAGCCACTATCCCTGGGTAAATATCAACAGGTTTTAATCGTAAAGGATCAGCTATAGTAATTGCATGTCCCATACCAGATTGTGGAGAGTCAGGAGCTACCACTACCACTTCGCCTAGTTGCTGTGCTACTTTAATCAGATTTTGAATACCAGGAGCAGCAATACCGTCGTCATTAGTTACTAAAATAAGCGGTCGATTCATAGTTTATTTATTTTGGCTTGAAGTCGACAAATGTAACGGTTTTTTAGGAGACCTGCCGGGCATTTAATTGGCATCTCCCTTCGACTCCCAGAAGTAAATTATTTCTTGATACAAATTATCAACCTTAGAAGAGGGACTTGCATCACATGCAATACTAAGCGCAGCATATTGTCCGGGGAAATTCTTGATCTTCAACAATATGGAAAGGATATCTGACTGGGCGGTTTTTTGTTCTTTGATTAATAATTGACCTATTTGGCAAATTGGATCAACCAAGGGATGTTGATACTTTGATAGGGTCTGCTCTAATAATTGGCATAAGGTTTCAATAGAGATTTCTTTTCGCTTGCTTTCAGGAACTCTAACCAATTCTTCTACTAGTTTAAAAACCGCATTTGGTGAAATTGCTATGGCTTCTTGGATTAGTTGTTCTGCTGCATGGGCGTTTGCATAAGGAAATTTGCAGTCTATCTTGTTGATGAAGTGGATTTCTTGTGTGGTTCGACTCATTAAGTTGAGAATTTATTCAAGAATTAAAACCAGGTAAAAATACCTGTTTTTTTGTTCAGGTATTTTTACGCATGTTTCAAAGTGTGTTCCAGCCTATCTTTATTTCAAGATTTGATCAGATCCGGGAGGATGCCGAAAAATATCTTTTTCTAGCCAAGAGTAATATGATATAGAACATAGATTTTTCTAGGGCTCTGATATCTGACCTAATATTTTTGACCTGAGATGGCTTGTGCTACAGACCGTTAACTTTCCAGTGGGACTATATTTTACTAACAACCGTATGATATTATTTTTTTGGCTTTAAAAAGATTTTAAAGCGGTAAGGTATTTTTTAACACATTTTAAACCTAAATTAATTATGGCAACTAATAAAGCTTTGGTATCTAT
>CAXIDD010000413.1:0-5291 GCA_964021975.1 uncultured Saprospirales bacterium
TTTGGAGGAAAGGAGCACCTGCCTGAATCTTTGACTCCTAGCGCTTTGGGCTTTGTAGATTTTTCTGATGATGAAAGGGGAGAATTGACTGCCGAGGCCGCAAAAATTATTAAGGCCAAACACGATCAGCCTTATTTTATGGTACTTTCCTTAATTGAGCCACATGATATTTGTTACCTGGCACTCCGGCAAATGGCAACAAGTGAAAATGATGCTAAAATCCTTAAAAGAGCTACCGTAGAATTGACTACGCTTGATAGTGCTATGAAAATACCTGAAGGGATAGATACCGCAACTTTTTTCCAGTCGTACGCGCCTCCTCTTCCTCCAAATTATGAACCCCAATTGGAAGAACCTCAAGCTGTTAAAAAATTGGTCGAACTTAGGCCATTCCGTAAAAATGCTAGAGAGAATTTTACGGATAATGAATGGCGCTACCATCGTTATGCTTATCACCGCTTAACGGAGTTCTTGGATGTTAGAATTCAAACAATTTTAGATGCTGTTAAGCAAAGTGGGGCGGAAGAAAATACCCTGCTTATCTTCTCAAGTGACCATGGCGATATGAGTGCCAGCCATCGGATGGAACACAAATCTACCCTATACGAGGAGTCCGTAAATATCCCATTTATGGCCATGTGGAAAGGACATATCCCCGCGGGGATAGTAGATGAGGAAAGCCTGATTTCAAATGGTTTGGATTTACTCCCGACGGTCTGTGATTATGCTGGAATTCAAGGTGTTTCTGATCCCAGAGGAAGAAGCTTACGCCCACTGTTTGAAGGCAAAAAAGTGGACTGGCGTGCAACCCTCGGTGTAGAAAGTGAAATAGGGAAAATGGTAGTCCACAAAGATGGATTGAAATACATTCGCTATGATGCCGCAGGCCTGGAAGAACAATTATTGAATTTGAAAGAAGATCCATTTGAAACCACCCACTTTACCAATGATCCAAAATACCAACAGCAACTTAAAAACCTGAGATTGCTTTATCAGCAAGAATGGTTTAAAGATTAGCTTTTAAGTAAGAACAGAATAGTACAGGATGAGCTAAAGCCCAGAAATTCTTTTTTTGCAAGTCTAATTAATCAAATATTAGTGGACACAAAAAAGATTAAGATGGGGTCAAATGGAATGCAAAAAATAGCTTTTACCATGCAATTAAAGCCTGGTTATGAAGCGGAATATAAAAAACGACATGATGAGATTTGGCCAGAACTCTCTGTGTTACTTACCAAAGCAGGGATAAGGGATTATAGTATTTTCTTGGATGAAAATAGCGGTTGTTTATTTGCAGTTCATTGGTTAGCAGAACCCAACCAATTAGAAGGGTTGCCAGAAACGGCCATTATGAAAAAATGGTGGGCTTATATGGGAGACATTATGGAAACTAACGCAGATAACTCACCAGTTGTAAAGCCATTGCAAATGGTTTTTCACATGGATTAATACCCGAAGTGTAAGACCTGTATGATAGCCAAGGCCTGAAGACTTCGGCTATCGTGGAGACTATCCAGTTTTAGCTTAAATTTTAAATTTCTTTACTAAAAATAGGCAATTGAAAAATCAAATTATCCTTGTCCTGGCCCTATTCTTACTACTAGGCTGCCAGGCCAACCAAGCCAAAAAACAGAGCAAGACAGATACCGAAATTTCTCAAAAAGTGGCCAGTTTATTGGCCCAAATGACGCTGGAAGAGAAGATCGCAGAAATGACCCAAGATGCTCCAGCTAATGACCGTTTGGGTATCCCTTTTATGAAATTTGGAGAAGGCCTACATGGATTATGGTATGACGGCGTAACGGTATATCCCCAAGCCATCGCTTGTGGCTCCACCTGGGATCCTGAATTAATCCGGAAGATGGCTTCCCAAACCGCTAAGGAGGCGCGGGCGCTCAATATTACGCATTGCTATTCCCCCAACTTAGATGTCGTCTCTGGAGATGCCCGCTACGGTAGAGTGGAGGAGTCTTATGGAGAAGACCCTTATCTGGTATCTCGTATGGGAGTGGCTTTTATTCAAGGTATGCAGGGTATGGGCGAGGAGCAATTTGATGAAAATCACATCTTAGCTACCGCCAAGCACTTTGTAGCTTATCCAGAAAATCGCCGAGGTATCAACGGGGGCTTTAGTGATATGTCCGAAAGGCGATTGAGAGAAGTATTCCTTCCTCCTTTTGAAGCCGTTATCAAAGAAGCTCAAGTTGCCTGTATCATGCCAGGTCATCAGGATTACAACGGGGTACCCTGCCATATGAATGAATGGTTATTGGAAGATGTATTGCGTGGTGAACTAGGTTTTGACGGGTTTATCATTTCAGATAATAATGATGTGGGGCGTTTACAAACCATGCATTATATCGCAGAAACCAGAGCAGAGGCCGCTATTCTTGGCTTAAAAGCAGGCGTTGATATGGACTTGGTTTTAGGCAAACCACTAGAACTTTACGCTTATCATGAGACTGTTCTGAAAGATACCGTTGAAAAAAATCCAGCATTAGAAAAATATATAGATCGGGCGACTAGTCGGATTCTTACGGCAAAATACAAACTGGGTCTATTTGGCACAAACCTGAAAGAAGCCAAAACGGATACTATTGTCAGTACACCAGAACACCAGGAATATGCCTATGAAATGGCGAAAAAGGCAATGGTCTTATTAAAAAATGAAAACAATCTGCTTCCACTGGACCGTACAAAAATAAAATCTTTAGCGGTCATTGGCCCCAATGCACACCAAGAAAGACCCAAAAATGGTACCTATTCTTTATTGGGAGGATATTCAGGCCTACCTCCTTATTACGTTTCAGCCCTCGATGGCTTAACCAAAAAGGTAGGAGACGATATTAAAATCAATTATGCCAAAGGGTGTGATTTGCAAGGAGATTCAAAAGCTGGTTTCCCAGCAGCAATTGCTGCGGCAAAAAAATCTGATGCCGTTGTGTTGGTCATCGGTGGCTCTCGTAGAACAGGTGGAGAAGGTGTAGATCGCTCCGATCTAGATCTAATGGGTGTCCAAAATGAATTGGTCGAAGCCATTCATAAAACAGGAAAACCAGTCATCGTCGTATTGATGAATGGCCGGCCCTTAACCATTAATTATGTAGCAGAAAACATTCCATCTATTCTGGAAACTTGGTACTTGGGCATGCGCTCGGGAGACGCCATTGCAGATGCTATTTTTGGTGATGTAAATCCAGGAGGGAAGTTGACGGTTTCTTTTCCGCGTTCAGTTGGACAAATACCCGTTACTTATTTAGAAAGACCTGACTTTATTGGGTCTGGAAAAGGACTATACAAATACACGGATAAATCACCACTCTTTCCATTTGGTTATGGCCTAAGCTATACTACTTTCGACTATGGCGAGCCTAAATTGGCTGAAAATCAAATTAATTCAGATGGATCAACTACGGTCTCTATAGAAGTAACTAACACGGGGGATCGTGCGGGAGATGAAGTCGTGCAAATGTATGTCCGAGATGATTTTGCATCGGTAGGCAGATATTTAAAAATGCTCAAAGGGTTCGAACGAATCACCCTAGAACCAGGCGAAACTAAAACGGTAAGCTTTGAGCTTAATTTTGATAACCTCTTCCTCTATAATGCTGCTATGGAAAAAGTAGTAGAACCCGGAACTTTCACCATTTCAATCGGAGGCTCTTCCGTTGATGAAGATTTGAAAAAAGTAAAACTTAGCGTCAAGTAATAAAAGGTAGCCGAAGTCTTCAGACTTCGGCTACCTCAGACTAAGCTAAATAAAACCTTACAACAATGAAACATAAACTAAACACAACTAAAACAGCTTGGATATTTGCCTTTTTGCTGTTTTGCACCTCCTTCCTTATCGCTCAAGTAAAAGTAACAAACCCCTTATGTGAATACAAAGAGAATCCGATTGGTATCGAGGTAGAAAAACCACGCTTGAGCTGGCAACTAAGCTCGGAAGCGCAAAATGTTATGCAGACTGCTTATGAAATAAGAGTCGCAGATACTCCGAAAAAATTGGAGAAGAAAAATAGATTGCTTTGGACTTCAGGAAAGGTGGCTTCTGAACAGTCTGTGAATGTGGTATATGAAGGCCCCACTTTAGCATCCATGCAGCGTGCTTACTGGCAAGTCAGAATTTGGGATAACCAAGATCAGGTCTCAGAATGGAGTAAGCCCGCCTATTGGGAAGCTGGTTTGCTAAGTCCCCAGGAATGGCAAGCAGATTGGATTACCATGGATGAAGAAAAATCGGAAGAATCACTTCCTGTCCAATATTACCGAACGGAGTTTACAACCCAAAAAAAGATCACCTCTGCAAAAGTTTATGTCACTTCCCTCGGTATTTATCAATTATTTTTGAACGGTAAAAAAGTAGGTAAAGACCTTTTTACACCAGGATGGACCAGTTATAAAAAGCGCTTGCAATACCAGACTTATGACGTTACAGCTATGCTAGAAAAAGACAATGCTGTTGGTGCCATGGTTGGAGATGGCTGGTACCGAGGTAATATTGGCTGGAAGGGAGACAGGAGTTACTATGGAGACCAATTAGCCTTACTTATGCAATTACAGATTAATTATTCAGACGGTTCCAGCGAATTGATTACTACTGATCAAAATTGGAAAGTTTCTTATGGCCCCATTCAAGAATCTGACATCTACAACGGTGAAAAATACGATGCGCGTAAAGAAATGGATGGGTGGGCATCCCATGGATTTGATGAAAATAATTGGTCCGATGTTAGAACTCTAGATCATCCAAAAGAAATGCTGATCGCTTCGGATGGTTTGCCCGTTAGAGCTATCGAAGAAATTCAAGCCATTGAAATCATTAAAACCCCTAAAGGAGAGACCGTCCTGGATTTAGGCCAAAATATGGTCGGTTGGGTACGTATGAAAGTAAAAGGAAAAAGAGGGGATAAAGTAACCCTACAATTTGCCGAAGTATTGGATAAAGAAGGTAATTTTTATACCAAAAACCTGCGTAAAGCGGAAGCAACAGATATCTATACTTTAAAGGGTGGAGCCGAAGAAGTTTACGAACCTTATTTTACCTTTCATGGCTTCAGATTTGTGAAATTGATCAACTATCCAGGAGAACTTACTCTTGATAAAATCACAGGCGTCGTTATTCATTCAGATATGAAACCTACGGGGACTTTTTCTTGCTCAGATCCTTTAATCAATCAACTGCAAAGCAACATTCAATGGGGGCAGAAGGGCAACTTTCTTGATATACCCACAGACTGCCCACAACGGGACGAACGCGCAGGCTGGACCGGAGACGCACAGGTATTCAG
>CAXIDD010000414.1:0-5281 GCA_964021975.1 uncultured Saprospirales bacterium
ATCTATATTAAAGTTAAATTGAAAATTAGCGAAATGATTCCCTTTTACCAAAATATTCGAGCTTACATCTGGTCAGGGTTTGGCGTCCTAGTTTTAAGTGGAATGATTGTTTACAGCATATCTTCTTGTTCTTCAGCCGAGCATCAAGTTAGTTTTGCCAATGATATCCGGCCCATTTTGAAAAATAAATGCATGTCCTGCCACGGTGGGGTAGCCCAACAAGGTGGATTGAGCTTTTTATTTGAAGAACATTTGTACAAACAGCTTAAGACTGGCAAGAAAGCCGTTGTCCCAGGTAATGCGTATAAAAGTGAAATCTATCAGCGTGTCATCAATAAAGATCCTCAAAAGGTCATGCCTCCAGAAGGCGAAAAACTGACCGAAGAAGAAGCCTCCTTGCTGAAAGCTTGGATAGACCAAGGCGCAAAATGGGAAACACATTGGGCCTACATTCCTCCTGAAAAACCAGAAGTGCCTCAACTAGCAGGTGATTGGGCCAAAAATGATATGGACCAGTTTGTCTTTTCAAAAGCTGCAGAAAAAGGATTAAGCCCTAATAAACAAGCCCCCGCATCGGCGCTGGCTCGTAGAATAGGATTAGACCTAGTCGGCTTTGGGCCAGACCCGGAAAGTGTAGCTTACTACCTTAATGACCCTAACTCTAAGCATTACGAACAGCTAGTAGATAGCCTCCTGGCTTCTCCTCATTTTGGAGAAAAGTGGGCTTCCTTTTGGCTAGATCTCGCTCGGTACTCAGATAGTCAAGGATTTCAGAAAGATCACATCCGACGTACCATGTGGTTGTACCGAGATTGGGTTATCCACGCTTTTAACCAAGATATGCCAGTCGATCGTTTTACTATAGCTCAACTGGCTGGTGATCTACTAGAGAATCCAAGTGAACAGGATATTTTAGCCACGGCCTTTCACCGGAA
This sequence comes from uncultured Saprospirales bacterium, assembly GCA_964021975.1. Lineage (GTDB taxonomy): Bacteria > Bacteroidota > Bacteroidia > Chitinophagales > Saprospiraceae > DATFKA01. Next base: position 936 of record CAXIDD010000414.1, read on the forward strand.
TACCATGACCAATGATGAAGGAGGGACCGATAATGAGGAATATCGGGTCAGAGCGGTAATGGATCGGGTCAATACCACGATGGAAGCCTGGCAAGGATCCACCATCTCCTGCGTCCAATGCCACAGTCATCCTTACGATCCTATTATGCATGAAGAGTATTATCATCTCAAAGGGTATTTCAACAATACGGCCGACCGGGACCTGACCTCTGACTTTCCCAAAAAAGTATTGCTTTCTACGGCTCAACGGGAGAAAATAAAAAAATCAAAAGCTAAACTGGCATCAGAAGATAATAAGCTTAGCCTCGAAGAAAAAGAAGCATTGAAGGAATACATTGCTTCCATGGACAATCTAGCTGTTCCTATTCTTAGTGAGTTGCCGGATAGCAGCTCCAGGAAGAATCCATTTTTTGTAAGAGGAAACTGGCTCATGCAAGAAGGGGATTTATCTCCGGGTGTCCCCAAATCTTACAACAGGAGTACAGCTGATTTTGCCCAAAATCGTTTGGGTTTGGCACAGTGGTTGGTGGATAAAAACAATCCGCTTACTGCGCGGGTACTAGTCAACAGGATTTGGCATCAGCTGTTTGGTACAGGGCTGGTGAAAACACTGGAAGATTTTGGCATCCAAGGAGAATATCCCAGCCACCCTAAATTGCTTGATTACCTGGCAGATCGTTTGATGAATCACCACGACTGGCAGCTGAAGCCCTTGATCAAAGAAATTGTTTTATCGGCTACTTACCAACAATCAGTGAGCATCCGGCCGGACCACTTGGAGCTGGATCCGAGTAATCGACTCCTCATGCGGGCACCGCGCACCCGTCTATCTGCCGAGCAGATTAGAGATCAGGCGCTTAATGTGGCTGGACTCCTACATCTAGAGGTCTATGGCCCCAGTGTCATGCCACCCCAGCCCGAAGGGGTCTGGAACGTCATCCGAAACGTAGCCAGCTGGGAGACCAGTCCAGGGCCACAAAAATATCGAAGAGCCTTATACACTTTTCACCGAAGAGTAAGTCCCTATCCGACTATGCTCACTTTTGATGCCCCCTCTAGAGAAGTATGTGTCTCTAGGCGCATACCTACCAACACTCCTTTGCAGGCCTTAACGATGCTAAATGACCCAGTCTATGTGGAAGCGGCATCCGCCCTTGCTGAAAGAACCATTGAAGCACAATTGGACCTTGACGAATCTGTCCAGTGGATGTATCGGCAAGTATTTCTAGACAATCCATCTAAAGAAGAAGAACAAATCCTGATCAACCTGTATGATCAAGACTTAGTTTCCGATGCTGCAAGTGCAGCCGAGCAAAAAAACATAGACCTGGAGGCACTTACAGCGGTAGCATCCGCGCTATTAAACACCGATAAATTTATTACCAAAAATTAACTCATGAGTATCTTGTCTGAATTATCACAGCGTCACCAATCTTTCCTCAACCGAAGACAATTTTTTCGATCGGCAGCATTTGGAATTGGTGGCTTGGCTCTGGGGTCTATGATGGGGTGTAAACCCAAAACAGGTACGTCTATAGAAGAAACCATACTCAATAGTGTAGGTCGACATTTTGCACCAAAAGCCAAAAGGGTCATTTTTTTACATATGGCTGGGGCACCCTCTCAGCTGGAGCTATTTGATTACAAGCCGGAACTGGCCAAACTCGATGGCAAAGCTTGTCCTCCTTCGTTTTTGGAAGGAAAGCGGTTTGCTTTTATCGAAGGCGTTCCGGATATGTTGGGACCTCAATTTTCTTTCCAACGTCATGGGGAGACCGGTAGTTATGTCTCTGAAATGCTTCCCCACTTTACTAAGGTGGTAGATGAAGTAGCCTTCTTGAAAGCAGTGAAAACGGAAGAGTTCAATCATGGTCCTGCCCAGCTATTCATGCATACGGGCCACAACCAGCCGGGGCGACCTTCGTTTGGTTCCTGGTTGACTTACGGGCTGGGAAGTGAAAATGAAAACTTACCAGGCTTTATCGTTCTGGTTTCTGGTCAATCTCAGCCCAGTGGTGGCAAGAGTTTGTGGGGAAGCGGTTTTCTGCCTTCTAAATTTCAAGGGGTAGAGTTTCGATCAAAAGGAGACCCTGTCCTCTATCTTAACAATCCTGGTAATGTCTCTAAGGAAGAACGTCGAAAAGCGCTTGATGCCATCCGCAAGCTCAACGAAATTGAACATGCCAATGTCAATGATCCAAATATACTATCCAGAATTGCGCAGTACGAATTAAGTTTTAAAATGCAGATGACTGTACCCGAAGCTACAGATATCTCATCTGAACCGGAATACATCCACCAGCTTTATGGAACAGAACCTGGTCAGAACTCCTTTGCCAATAATTGCCTGTTGGCTCGTCGACTGGCTGAGCGGGGCGTACGGTTTATCCAGCTTTACCATCGGGGTTGGGATTCTCATGGCAGCAATGACTTTGAGAACCTGCACGGAGGATTTAAAAAAAGGTGTTTGGAAGTAGATCAAGCCATGACCGCCCTGGTCTTAGACATGAAACAACGCGGGCTCTTAGAAGAAACCTTGATTGTCTGGGGTGGAGAATTTGGCCGCACGCCAATGCAAGAAAATCGGCAAGGACTCACCAATCCTTTCAAGGGCAGGGATCATCATGGCGATGCTTTTACCATGTGGATGTGTGGTGGTGGAATCAAGCCCGGCATCACCTATGGAGAGACGGACGAATTTGGCTACAGTGCCATCAAAGAAAGTGTACACGTCCATGATTTGCAGGCAACTATTCTACACCAATTGGGCATCGATCATGAAGTGTTGACGCATTCCTTTCAGGGAAGAAATTTCCGACTGACGGATGTCCATGGAGAAGTGGTGAAGAAGATATTGGTCTAGTTATAAACGATGCGACTCATCATACATAAACACGTTTGGCATGTCACTACAAAACCGACACAAAAATGATTACAGGACTATATGAAACCCATTTATTTGTTGAGCAACTTGAACGTTCGATAGCGTTTTATAAAAATGTTCTTGGGCTGGAGCAAGCTTACTTGGATACAGAAAGGCGAGCAGCTTTTTTTTGGATTGGCAAACCGAAAGCCTCCATGTTGGGACTTTGGGAAAAGCCTAAATCTGAAATTGACAGAAGGCATTTTGCTTTTAAATGTGATAAAGAATTTATATTAAAGGAAGCGGTAGACTTTTTAAAAGAACACGGACTAAATCCATTTAACTTTTTGAATGATGGCACGGACCAACCCATGGTTTTTGCTTGGGTACCTGCAATCGCAATTTATTTTGACGATCCAGACGGACATCACTTAGAATTTATCGCAGTATTAGATGGAAAAGGAAAACCCGAAAATGGGATAATTACCTATGAACATTGGCTGGAATTAGAAAAAAAAAACTGAAATGTGGGATGAGCGTTATTCAAGTAGCGATTATGCTTATGGGACTGACCCTAATAAATTTTTGGAAGACACGATTAATAAGTATGCGTTGACTGGACGAATTTTGTTTCCAGCGGAGGGAGAAGGTAGAAATGCTGTTTTCGCTGCTAAGAAAGGAATGGAAGTTACGGCATTTGATATAAGTACGGAAGGAAAGAGAAAAGCATTAAACCTTGCCGAAAAAGAAAACGTCAAAATCAAATACGAAGTTGGAAACTTCTTCGACCTAGACCTAGTTTATGAAAAGTATGACATCGTTGCTTTGATTTTTGCACATTTTCCGCCACCTGTTTTGTCAAAATACCACCAGAAAATTGCAGACTTAGTAGAGGAGGGTGGGATGATAATTTTAGAAGGTTTCAGTAAAGGTCATTTACCATTGCGAAATACAAATCCAAAAGTTGGAGGTCCTAATAAAATGGAAATGTTGTTTTCGATAGAATCTATTAAAAACGATTTTCCAGGTTTTGAAATCATCAAACTGGAAGAACTGCAGGTGGAACTAAAGGAAGGAAAATATCATAATGGAATAGGTAAAGTGATTCGATTTATTGGCAAAAAGAAATAGCATGAACGAAAAAATGTCAGATATAATGAAGTTAGCTCGTGTAGAGCTGATCATAATACCAATTTTCGTTCTTCTCAAGTATGTTAGACCAAGTGTTTTAAAAAGTGAAGCACCTGAGTTTTTGAAAATAACCTTGCTCTCTTTCCCCAATTTTTTTGAAGCAATAATTGGCACTTTAAGCCTTACGATAATTATTCTGTTTTTAAATAATCTATTGAATAGAAAATATCAAATTGGACTAAAAATACTCTACCTAATAGCAGTTGTATTAGCAGGAATCTATGTTATTGCACAGGAATTTAATATTATTAATATTAGAAGCAACACAACGTTTGACCGTAACGATGTGATT
>CAXIDD010000415.1:0-5278 GCA_964021975.1 uncultured Saprospirales bacterium
TTGTACTAATTCCCTGACCAGTATCCTTAACCTCAAAAAATAAAGAGGATGCTTTTTGAAAAACAGTCATGTGTACAGCGCCATCTGCTCCGGTATATTTAATAGCGTTAGACAGTAAATTGTGCAAGATTTTTTCCAATTTGTCACGGTCGGCCTCGATACTTTGATCTTCCATCTGATAATCCAGTTGAAATCGAATTCGTCTCATTTCTGCTAGCGACTCAAAGGAATAAAACACGCGGTTGATAAAAGCTTCTAAAGTTATTTTGCTATTTATTACCTCCAATTTCCCAGCTTCCACCTTGGCCAAATCCATAATTTCATTAACCAATCCCAGTAGACGTTGAGCATTGTTTTTAATGATATTCAGTTTAGCCCTTATAGTCACCGCTTTGATTTTCTCCTGAATATCGGCAAGCGGACTCAGGATTAAAGTCAGAGGTGTGCGTAATTCATGGGAAATATTGGTAAAGAAATTGGTTTTGAGTTCGTCCAGTTCTCGGAGTCGATCTGCCTCAGCTTGCTGTTTAGTAAAGGCCAATTCGGCCAATTGTTTTTGCTTTTGTTGTTGCCTTAGGTACCACTGATAAATAGAAGTAACTGCTGCTAAGAGCAGTAAGCCAAGAATAATAAGACGATTACGCTTATTATTAGCCTGAGAGATCGCCAACTCTTGTTCAGAAATAATTCTTTGATTTTTTTCAAATTCGAATTTAGCCGATGCAGTTTGAATTTGATTGGATTTTTCTTCTTGATAAACACTATCTTTAATTGCGTATGCTTGATATAGGTAATCAAAAGCCTGCTCGGGTTGGGCTTGTTTTTGATATAGCTCCGCTAAGAGAAAATAACTATCATCTAATTCAATATTATAGGCGTTATTTTTTGAAATCTTTGTTGCCTTTGTTAAGTAGAAAAGTGCAGAATCCACTTGTTGTTGTTTCATGAAATAGTCACCTAAAGCATTCGCAGCTTCTACTTCAGAATAAGCATCATCGAATTTTTGTGAAAGCAGGTTGGCATTGCGTGCATTGATTATTGCTTGCTTTAGATCTCCTTGCTTATAAAAGTAGCTGGAAAGATTTTGATAGATGACGATTTTATGATAATCTGATCCAGTTTTTTCCGCATTTTTGATGGCTTTTTGATAAGAAGCCAATGCCTCGTCTTTGTTTTGGTATAAAGCAAGACCACTGTAACTATTAACTAATAAAACATACTCCTTAGTTTTTTCAGCTAATTCGATGGCTTTTAATTGATATGTTCGGGCTTGTTCTTCATCCTTCATATCAAAGAAGATATTAGAAATATTATTACAGGCATACGCCATTCCTATCGAATCTTTAACTATTTCAGCCAATGCCAGAGATTGTAATTGAAATTCGATGGCTTTTTCTTGTAAGCCAATTTCTCGATAAATAGTACCTAAGAAATCTAGGACAATTAACTCATTGTCCTGATCTTTTTGTTTGCGACTCTCAGCTAAAGCAGCCTCACTGTACTCGATCGATTTCTCATAATCTTGTTTCATGTAATAAGCGATAGATCTGATGTAAGCATGAGAGACCAACCCTCTTGTATAACCCACTTTTTTAGAAAGTTCCAACAGGGTATCGCAATAAGCAATGCATTTGTCTGGATCTGAAAAATAATAGGAGAAAGCAATGTCCTTGTAAGCAATGGCTTTTTCCTCATTATCTGGCATCGTTTTGACGGCCTGGAGCAGACTATCAACTTGTCCATTAAGCTGCGGTAAAAAAAATGTTAGAAAAAAAATAAAAAATAATAAAGGCCTAAGGTTGTTTTTAGGGTGCATAAATAGCTGATTTTCAGTGGGTGTCCGAAATGAGCAGGTGGGTGTCCGATTAGAGAAAGCACTTTTTTGCCAAACGAATCACCTTTGTGTTAGATCAAATTTAAAAATGAAATCAATCACCTTTTTAAATTCTAAAATACACAAAGTCATGAAAACCTTATTACCATTTCTAACAATTTTTCTTTTGTCCTGCAGCTGGTCACAAACACTGAAAGGGCAGGTTTATTCAGAATACTATTTAAGCTTAGTAAATGATGGCCAGCTTTTTAATACGGCCACTACTGGTGGCGAAAATAGCTCCATTCTTACCACTGGTTATATTAGAAAAGATGATGATGCTTACACACCTTTTATCTATAAATTAAATGCTCAAGGAGGACTAGACTGGTTCTATGATTATCCTCAAAATTCAAGTGCAAATTACGTATATAAGCCTGAAGCTATCAAGGTAACCTATCCGGATAAGGGGGTGTTAATCGTGGGGAACCTCTATGAGATGGATGACATTGCACTAGAAAAACCATTAAAAGGATTTGCCATCAAAGTAGATGTCAACGGGCAGGCTATTTATGAACGCATTTTTGACTGTTCGTATACCATTAAAGCAAGTGAGGATTATAGTATAATCTTTAATTGTAAGGCTTTTGTCATCAACGATTTAACTGTTGATTTAATGGGAGGCGCTGTTTTAGCAGGGTATATTCTGAATGATACCTCTAAGCAGGCAATGGTCTTTCCAATAGATGCGGGTGGCCAGGTCAGTAGCAACTACTTCAAGGTGTTTGACCCAATCAAATACCAAAACTCAGAAGTAGTCAGTATAAAATCTATTCCAGGTGAGGGACATGTTCTTTTACTATTGCAAGAAAAAACTTCTTCTGAAGTAGATCATACTCCGGGCCTAATAAAAATCAACAATCAATTTACAATAGATTGGGCTCGGGATGTTTGGCCAGAGGAAGGGGATAATCAATATATACCTTTTAATTTGGAAATCAGCCAGGATTATGAAAAGTATTACATCCTGGGGCACGAGGCAGACAATCATTACATTACCCAGCTTTCTCAAAATAGTGTTGATTGGACTAAAAAATACAACTTGAAAGCGTATTCAGCGGATGAATGGTATCTCGAAGCACCAACTTTTGCGAAAGATCTATCGGATAACCTCTACCTTTTGTTTAGTCTTTTTGCTCGGGAAGGGACCGTAGCCCATTCCATTGTTATCAAAACCAATAGCCAGGGAACTCCCGTTTGGTTTAATCAATATGGCGACCGGGAAGCGGGACTGTTAGCTTCAGATATTGCTACAGTTCTTAATAATAATGGGCCTTTTCAGATATCACAGGATGTTACCTTGACTGGGCGCTACATAAAAACGGCCTTAAACGGTCTTAATATTAGAATAAGAACAAACGACGGTACAACAGACTGCCTGTCCAGTGAGATAGATTATAAGTTGAGCAACCATACTTACAAAATTGAAGAAGCGGAAATAGCGCAACCCAATTATAAGTTGAATTCCTTGAACCCGGGGATTGGTTCTGACGAACCAGACTTCCAATTGTCTAAATGTTCAGGACCACTATTCCGCGGTGCATTGGAGGAAAACAAGTCCATTTTTGATACAGGGGGCTTCGAGGAAGGACATATGCAGGTTTTTCCGAATCCGAATCAAGGCAATTTTACCTTGCAGGTGCCATTCGCAGAACAAAGTGCTCAAGTAAGTATCTATGACTTGAGTGGAAAGCGCATACGGTTCCAAGAAACGCATATGGGGCAAGAATCCATCCATTTGTCTGGCTTACCTAAGGGAACCTATTTCATCCGCTGTGTACAGGGGTATGAATCTTCGACCAAAAGAATAGTTGTCCAGTAATAGCAAATTATTCACCTTAAATCTAAAGTCATGAATATTATATTAAAAACTGTAATATTAATCCTTGCCGTAATTGGTCTACATAGTTCAACTATGGCCCAGGTCTACAATGAATATATTACCAAATGCACCGAGGAACCTTACCTTGGTATGGAGGCTTTCGTAACCACAGGTGCAGAGAATGGAGCAGTATTGGTCTCTGGCAACCTGATCAACCAGAAAGGTAATCCGCTTTTTGTATCCAAATACAACAAAAATGGCGGCCTTGATTGGACTTACGAATTTGATTTCAAGGAAGAACAATTCAAAAATTTAATCTTTCGACCTTCCAGCATTAAGGTTACTTATCCAAATGGTCATACTGTAGTCGTAGGAAATATTGAAGATACTTTTTTTCAAACAGGGGCAATTTTTGTCATTAGACTAAATCAAAATGGGGATTTAATTTACCAGCGAATCCATGAGTGTCTGGATGACTTTTATCTGGAAGAGCCAGAAAACTATATGGTTTGCAACAAATTAATTGTAAATGATGTACAGGCCAACTTAGATAATAGCCTTGTATTAGCTGGTTATGTCCAGGATAAGGAAAATGGAAACCGGAAAGGTATCCTAATTGCACTTGATGACCAAGGAAGGCCTGTCAACGGCCTCATTAAATCCATAACACACAAGGGATTTAAGAACGGTGAAATTCTTCGGGTTAATTCATTGTACAACGGAGGTTATATCGCTTTAATTAGGAATGAACTAAACGGTTATTCTGAGTACAAAGATGGACCACCTACCCTGGTAAGACTTGATGCTTCTTTTAATACCGTCTGGTCTAAAGAAATTCGTACTGCTGATTTTGATGCTTACGAGCCAGTTGATTTGGCCATCTCACCCAGCTTTGAAAATATCTATGTATTGGGATTCAAAGGTAAGTATCAATGTATCAGTAAAGTTACCACAGATGGTGCCATGGTTTGGACCAAGTACTACAATACTACTAAAATGACAGATGGAGATGTCCTAGTCGGGATACCCAAATTTGCATGTGACCGGGAAGACAATCTTTATGTGGCTTTTGACCTACCTGATATTTCCAGAGAGATAGAAAAAAGAGATCAGGTTACTGCTTACAAAGTAAAAAATGATGGTTTGGTAATTTGGCAAAAACAGTACAATTACAATAAGCACTGGACTTATCTCGGTGGAGTAACCATGGTACTCAATGATGATGTCTGGGGACCGACTCAGGACTTCGTCATGGTAGGTACTGAAATAAGAGATTATAGTGACCCTGAGGTAAATGGATGGATGGCGAGAGTCCGTACTGCAAATGGCACAACAGATTGTGATAACACTTCCTACAACCTTACAGTAACTACCTGGCCTTATGGTGCCTACAATTTCGAAAATGAAATCTTCAGAACTTTTTTATCTGACGTGGAGCCCAAGCTTGATCGAAATGAACCAGCAGTAATGTTGAATAAGTGTTCCGATGAAAACTTCCATGGTTTATTGCCCAAAAATAAATTAATCGAGAATGTGAGGACTCCCATTGGCCTGGAAAGTCAGCTTAGCCTCTTTCCAAATCC
>CAXIDD010000416.1:0-5277 GCA_964021975.1 uncultured Saprospirales bacterium
AGGACATAATCACCTTCTGTAAGGTCCGTAAGGGTATCTAAGTCTATTTCAAAATCGAAGTTAGCGTTTGTATTGGGACTCAGGCTTGGAGCCGTAATGGTACCTAAAAGGTAGTCATTGGTACTGATCTGGTTATCAGTGGATAAATAGAGGCCAATCTCGGAGGCATCTGCATCTACTTCACTGATATTGGCCAAATTGATATTACTGACCTTTAGCTTTTTTTGATCCAGGGTTAATTGGCCTGAACTTGAACAAGCCAGGTTAGTTTTTTGGTCATTGGTAATATATATAAAGCGAAAATTGGACCAGTAGCAATCATTATTATCGGATTCATTGGTCTCAGCAGCAACATCTATATCGTCAATGACGGTACCAAAGTAATAGGTGTCATCCGGCATTTCTACATCTTTGAGATTTAGATCTAAATCAAAGGTAGCTACTTGTCCAGGGGCAAGCGCGGGGATATCTGCTGTTGCCGCTAAATAATCTTTAGTAGTAAAGGTTAAGTTGGTAGACATATAATACCCTAGCCGAGTAGCAGGTGCAGGTGCAGGACCAGTATTTCTTACCGCAAAATCTCTTAAAGTTAAAGTTAGCGCTTCTCGGTCTACTACAATTTCTCCACGGCTGGCACAAGTCAGATTGAACTCTACGGGTGGTGGTGGATCACCTTGTAACCGTACCAAACAGATATTATCAACCACAAATTGAGCATTGAATTCACTGTTGGCAAAAAAGTCAATGGCTCCAAGTTGTTTTTGAGGCCCTTTAGTTCCGAGGCTAAACTGCCAGCTGTCTACCTCTACGTCATTGATAGTTAGGGTAACTTTATCCTGGTCTAAATCTATGATTTGCTCGATATAATTCCAGCCATTGTTGCGGTAAGCAAAAGTGGCTGTAGCGGAAGGATTACGAAAACTGCCGATGCTTAACCTTCCTTGCCCATTGATGAATTGAACATGATAGGCCCAATTGGCATCGGAGGTACTATTGAGGTTGTTGTCATGTTGGATATTGAAATAAGCACTAAAACCTTCCCAGGTCCAAAGACGAAAGCTCAATTTATATTGGCCGCTAGTCTGATTTTCTAAGTCCAAATAGACATCAGATTCTGCTCCGTTGCTATGTTTTAAGCGTAAGTACTGATTGGTGCCGCTACCATCCACAAAACCATCGCGGGTAGCTCCTGGCCATAAGGACCAACGATTCGACTGAGGCGTAATGGCCCCTTGTTGATATTCCTGAAAGTTTTCACAAATGAGTAAGTCGCCATTGGGCTCTTCAATACAATTGCAGCTATTAGAACGCAGAGCAGCCTTTGGTCCTTCGTAGGCTAAATTCCTATCCTCTTTGATTTCAATAGGCTGTGCCCGTTCAATCTTGATCACTTGGTCGACCTGACCCCAAGCACTAATACTCACTAATAGGCACAAACCAATTATCCAATTGCGAAAATTGTGATATGACATAATATCTAATATTAATATTTACAAAAGATACCGATTGATCAATCAATCGATTAGATAAGGGAGTTGTGTTGTGAGAGGGTGGTCACCCATTTTTTAACGAGAATATCTTTAAAAATAGGGAAATATTGGGGGTTTTCCAAAATTGTTTAAAATTAGCAAATCGACCAATTTTTAATAATTACCTGAATTTTGGAAGGTTTACCAAGCCCCATTGAGGTATATTTATGTAAGCAGAGCCGCAAGATATTGCGTCTCTGCATCTCTGCATTGCGTACTACGAATCATTTTACCAATACCCGCATAACATTGGCCTCAATCCGCTGCTTTACATTTGCTGTATCTGCTTTTACGAAATCTTTACCTGTAATGGTTTCGTAAAGCTCAATGTAGCGCTCTGAAATTTCCCAAACAAAAGCATCCGGCATAATTGGCATTAATTGTCCTTCTAGTCCTTGGAAACCATGGGCCATTAACCATTCACGGACAAATTCTTTAGACAGTTGTTTTTGGCGTTCGCCTTTAGCTAGGCGTTCGGTGTACCCTTCCTGATAAAAATAACGCGAACTATCCGGTGTATGGATCTCATCAATTAAATAAATTTGACCATCTTTTTTTCCGAATTCATATTTCGTATCTACCAAAATCAGTCCACGTTCGGCAGCCATTTCGGTGCCTCTCTGAAATAGAGCTTTGGTATATTTTTCCAGTAGTAAATAGTCCGCTTCACTGACAATGCCCTGAGCGATGATTTCTTCTCGCGAAATATCTTCATCGTGGCCTTCTTCTGCTTTAGTTGCTGGGGTAATGATTGGCTCCGGGAAAGCTTGATTCTCTTGCATACCTTCGGGTAAAGGTACGCCACAAAGTACCCGTTTACCACTGTTATAGACCCTCGAAGCATGGCCTACCAAATAGCCCCGAATCACCATTTCTATTTTAAACGGCTCACAAGCATGGCCAATGGCTACATTAGGGTCGGGTATTTCTTCCAGCCAATTGGGAACAATATCCTCAGTAGCTTTCAAAAAATAGGTGGCGATTTGATTCAGTACCTGACCTTTATAGGGTATAGGGCGGGGGAGAATGTGGTCAAAAGCCGAAATTCGATCGGAAGCCACCATCAGAAGCCGCTCATTTTGTAGGGTATAAACATCCCTAACTTTACCCCGATAAAAGGCGGTTTGTCCTGGTAAGTTTAAGTTGGTCTCTTGAATGGCGTGTTGTTCTGGCTTCATGATTTTTGCAATTTGATCGCAAAAATAAGTAAAATGATGAAATGAGCATGATCTTATTTAATCATAAAATCACCAGCGGGTGATGATTAAATAAGACCATGCGAAAGCGAAGTGTTTCTAAAGGTTTAAAATTAATTAATTGGCTTTCACATCATTAATTATTTTTCAAACAAATAAAATTTTGAATTAGTGAAATGATGAAACAATTCATCACCTTATCAATTCAAGAATTGGCTCTATTGCTCATACTTAACTTCACCACCAACCATTGTCATCATGATCTTAGTTTCCAATATTTCTGCATCTGTACAGGTTGTTAAGTCATTAGAAAGCATGACAATATCTGCGAGTTTTCCAACTTCTAAAGAACCTTTCAAGTCTTCTTCAAAAGCGCCGAAAGCATTGGCCAGCGTGTAGGAATAAATAGCTTCCTCTCTAGTCATAGCCTGCTCCGGGAAGAATTCAAATCCACTATCTACTCGTTTTCTAGTGACAGAAGCATAATAACTTTCAATTGGACTGACATCTTCCACAGGAGCATCAGTCCCGTTCATTACTAAAACATCATTATCAATCAAAGAACGCCAAGGATAAGCACCGTATTTAGCCCGTTCAAATCCTAATCTTTTTTCTACAAAAGGAGCATCTGAGGTACAGTGGATTCCCTGCATGGAAGCAATCACACCCATATCCCGAAAACGAGGAATATCACTCGTGTCTAAGTGCTGAGCGTGTTCTACCCGCCAGCGAAGATCTTTACGACTAGTATCTTGCTGAAAGGTTTTTTCCATAATGTCTAGCGTTACCTGATTGCCTTTGTCTCCAATGGCGTGCACACAAAGCTGCATATTGTTATCAAAGGCTAATTGCGCAATATTGGTTACCTCTTCTATTGGGATGGTATTTTGGCCTACAAAGTCAGCTTTGTCTGCGTAAGGTTTGAGCAACCAGGCACCAAAAGCACCGAGTGCTCCATCAACAGCTGTTTTGATGGCTTTACAAGTAAAAAAGTTATTTCCATATCCGATCACTGGTAATCCATCCATATTGTCCTTCATCCGGTCATAAGATAAGCGAAGCATGACCCATAGCCGGACATCTAATTCTCCCGCATCCGCGAGTTCTTTGTAACGATCAATATCTTGATAAGAAGAGCCTGCATCCTGAAAAGAAGTTACCCCTTTAGACAAGCATTCTTCCTCGGCAAGGGCAATACCTTTTAGCCAGTTTTCTTTTTTCTGGTCTGGATTCAAGGTCGCAACATAATCAGAATAAGCATCCATAATCATCGCCATGGCTTTTTCTTCAAAGACACCCACTGCTTTCCCACGAGAGTCACGCACGATTTCTCCACCAAATGGATTAGGTGATTCAATGGTAATGCCCGCTAATTCCATCGCTTTAGCATTGGCAAAAAGGCTGTGTCCACTAGCGTGTCTTAAAACAACCGGATTATCAGGGGTTAAGGCGCTCAGCTCGTCATGGTATGGATAGCCGAGTACATTTTTCTCCACTGGGGTAATCCATTTTTCTTGGTGCCAACCTCTACCGGTAATCCATTCTCCAGCTTCTGCAGTTTTAGCACGATCTCCAACCATGGTGATGATTTCTTCCCAGGTTTTCGATTTCAAGAAATTTAGATTCATCAAGCTATTGCCTAAACCGGCGAAGTGACCGTGGCCTTCTATAAAACCTGGCATGACGAATTGGCCTTCGGCATCGATGGTTTTAGTCTCAGCTCCTTTGTAAGCCGCAATTTCTTCAGTAGAACCAATGGCTAAAATTTTATCCCCTTGAATGGCTATGGCTTGCGCTTTTGGTTGGTCTTCATTAACGGTATAGACATTACCGTTTTCAATTATGGTATCGGCAATTTCAGATTGTGTTGGTTGGCAATTGCTTAGAAATAGTCCTAAGCATAATAGAATAACAAGTTTTTTCATCTTCAAAAGTTAGTTGGTTTTTCTTATTAAAAGTGTTTACGCTCAGATTCTTGTGTAAATCACACCACTCCCGCCCTGAGATGACTAAGAAACAAGAAGTTCTGAGTAGCTAAATGGTGGAGCGTATTGATAATCTTTTTCACAAGTTAAAGATAATTCGTGGTTTTAGGAGATGACTTTTGTCCATTAATTGGCCTTAGCTTATTGCAGCTTTCGCAAAATAGTTGGTGAAAACTGCGCGCGTAAATCTTGTTGGAAGATCTTTTTTAGTAAGTCGTACAGTTTGGGATAGTGGAGTTGTAGTTCATCTGGACGTTCAAAAAAGAACTCGCTTGCTACTGCAAAAAACTCTGCTTTATTGGTTGCACCATATGGCCGAAGTTTAGATTTTCCTTTTTGGATCCGCTTCATTTCGCGGTGCATTAAACCTAGCCAGGGAAGTATATACTGTTGTTCTAAAAGCTGCGGGATACCATCAAACTCACCATCCGAACCATCTAATAAGTGTACAAACTCGTGTATGCCCGTATTATGGCCATCACTATTTTTGCGAAAGCCATTAACTAAAGCAGGTTTGGAAAGGATCATTTTACCACCCATCGGACCCGTGCCAACCATGCCCAAAGT
>CAXIDD010000417.1:0-5274 GCA_964021975.1 uncultured Saprospirales bacterium
TGGCAGTACATCACTTTCATCTATATTAGATCGATCGCGTTACTGCAAGAGAGACACACAATCTATCCAAGAATTGTGAGCCACCACAACATCCGTAACTTGAATGTATCGGTTCAAAGGAGATTTAGGGATTCCGTTCATTACGGCCAGTGGGCTTCTGAAAATCTGTCCTTTAAGTTTGTAAAAGTAATTGTTGGTGACTTGGTGTCCCGTCCCAATCAATCTCACACCTCCGATCTGCTGGGAGGCTTCATCGCCAATAAAATAATTGGCATCTACGATACAATAGTTCCCGTGTCTGGTGACCAAGGCACCTTCGCTTTTGTAGAAAACGTTGTTTCTAAACTCGTTGAAGTTGGTTTTGCTGGAAATGATTTCTACCTCACCATTACATCTTTCGAATAGGTTGTCCGCAACCAGTGTATAACTGGGCGCCATGGAGGTAAAGCTATTTCCGATCTGAATCGTTTCTGCACTTGGTCCGCCTTTGGGAGGTCTAGGACCAAAGTGATTATTAATAATTTTATGATAATTTTTTATGGATTCATTTCCTGCTAGGTCTACTCGGATGGTAGGTCCACGGTTAGATTTACCTGCGATGTAAGAACGATCTAATTGATTGTGTCTACCTTTAAATTGGACCCAAAGATCGGTTTGGTTTCTTTGTAGTTTATTAAAGTCTGTTATAACACAATCTGTTACTCTACAGTGATTGGCCAATAACTCTGTGCTAATGGCAAACTCAATTACTGCATTTGAAGGAGAAAAACCATTGGTGAAATGTAATCCTTTCACGATCAGGTATTCTCCACCTAGTTTCAAGTCGGATTTTCCTTGAATCAGAACTTCCCCGGATGTTTCAGCTCGCAGCGTAATGGGCTTATCTTCGGTGCCTTGCCCTTTAAAGCGGATTTCGACATCCTCCCAGATACCATTGGACATGACGATTTCATCGCCAGCCTGTGCATTAGCAATAGCTGCTTTTAGTTCTTCTGCGTTGTTAACTAATTGTTGAGGGGCTTTTGGGGCCATTTGACAGCTAGTAAACAGCACAAATAGCGTAAGAATGATCAAGGAGTTTTTCATTTTTTTGAATTTTGGATAGGCTTTTATTATCTACTTACACGGCCACTAGCGTCGCCTTGCATTAATTTTTCTACTTCACCTACGGTAACTAGATTGGCATCTCCATAAATGGTATGCTTCAAGCAAGAAGCTGCCACTGCAAAGTTCAGTGCCTTTTGGTCGTTTTCTGGATAGTTCAATAAACCATAGATCAATCCACCCATAAAGCTATCTCCACCTCCTACCCGGTCTACAATATGTGTGATTTGATAGGTCGGTGCTTCAAATAGATTTTCGCCATCGTATAATACACCAGACCAAGAGTTATGGGAGGCACTAATGGACCCTCTTAAGGTGGTAATTACTTTTTTAGCTCGTGGGAACATTTCCATTAACTGTTGAAGTACAGAAAGGTAAGATTTAGCATCAACCGAATGACCTTGCGTAACATCTACGCCTTTTGGGTGTAAACCAAAGTGTTTTTCAGCATCTTCCTCGTTCCCTAAAATGACATCACAGCCAGCTACTAAAGCAGGCATGATTTCACCGGGCTCTTTTCCATAGTTCCAAAGATTCTTTCTGTAATTTAAGTCCGTTGAAACGGTTACTCCGAGTTTGTTTGCTACCTGGATGGCTTCTAGGCAAGCATCAGCAGCTCCTTGGGATAGTGCTGGAGTAATACCCGTCCAGTGAAACCAATCAGCATCTGCTAGTACAGTTTCCCAATCTACCATACCTGGTTCGATGGTAGCCATACCGGAATGGGCACGATCGTAGACCACTTTGCTACCACGGCTGACGGCACCGATTTCTAAGAAATAGATTCCCAGACGTTCTCCTCCACGTAGGATATCATTAGTTAGTACGCCTCTTTTTCGCAATTCCATTAAGGCACAGTCACCAATATCATTATCCGGTAAACGTGTAACAAAACTGACGGGCACCCCATAATTTGCTAAGGAAACAGCGACATTACTTTCGCCACCACCGTAGATTACTTCTAAGGAGGAGGCTTGTGAAAATCGCCTATGACTAGGAGGTGTAAGACGTAACATGATCTCACCAAAGGTTACTACTTTTTTCATGTGTTTAAAAATTTGGTAATGATTTGAAAGTGAATTAATTACAAAATTTTAAAAAAATGTAACCACTTCGCTTCCCGACGCAAGGCCGGGACAGGTTCGCATAATCTTTTTTAATCATCACCAGTTGGTGATTTTATGATTAAATAAGATCATGCTCATTTCATCTGTTGATAGTTTTGATTCAAGCATACGTGAATGCGTATGCTAAGCAGACTTTTCTTGTTATCTGGGGATAGATTATAATCCTAAACAAGCGTGCAGAAATTCACACTTGTTTAGGATGTATTGGATGGTTGCTAAGGCTTAGATACCTAATGCTTGACCACCACCAATTTGGATGGTTTCTGCAGTTATGAAGGCTGCATCTTTGCTTGCTAAAAAAGAAACGACACCAGCAACATCTTCTGGTTGGCCTAATCTTCCTAGTAAAATGTTCTTAGCCCAAGAAGCAAAAACTTCTGGTTTAGTAGATTTGATTTGTTTGTGGAATGGCGTATCAATGGTACCTGGAGAGACTGCATTGACTCTGATGCCATATTCCGCCAAATCTTTTGCTAAAGCTCTGGTAATTGCATGGACTCCTGCTTTAGAGGTACCATAAATTCCAGCTCCTGGTCCACCAGCATTCCATGCCGCATTGGAGGTATAATTGATGATAGAAGGATGCTCTCCTTTTTTAAGAAAAGGGATGGCTGCTCTAGAAGCGAAGAATACAGAATCTAGATTTAGTGCCATAACAAACCGGTAAAATTCGGTTGTCATTACCTCAAAACGGGATCTGCCACCTAATCCACCTGCATTATTGACAAGCACATCGATTCTACCATATTTCTCGCCTATTTTGGTGATATTTTCCGTTACGGCATCTTCTTTTGTTACATCAAATCCATAATATTCAGCAGTGATGCCTTCTGCAGTCAATTCTTCTACTCTTTTAGCACCTGCTTCATCTTCTATGCCGTTTAGTACGACTGTATATCCATCTCTTCCTAATCTTTTTGCTACTTCAAAACCAATACCACCAGTGGCTCCAGTAATGATAGCTACTTTACTTTCGTTCATTCTAAGTTATTTTTTGTTGTTTGTTTTTTATTTCTTAATTATTGATGTTTTTCTACCGTTCAATCAAAAATTGATTATCCTTTGACTTAGGTTTTAAGGCTTCTATCTTGGGGCATAAGATCCAGATACTCGCTAAGGCAATTACTGCCATCGTTGCACCAATCACAAAAGCTGGCGTATAATTACCTCCTGATGTCAGCCAAGGTACTAGATAAATAAGTCCTGCAGCTGTCAACTTAGCAGCCATTCCTGCAATTCCTGATAATGTGCCAACTGTTTTTCCACCAAAAAAGTCACTCGGTAAAGTCTGAACATTGCCAATTGCAGTCTGGAAACCAAATAGAATTACCGCCATAATAATTACAGCTGAAGTTGGTCCTCCTGGATTGGCCATTGCCAATAAACTAGGCAACATAATCAAACATCCAAGTGTAATTACAATCTTTCTTGTTCTATCCACAGTCCAACCTGCTTTTAGCCGATTCTGCGCAAATAATCCACCGAACCATGCTCCCAGCATTGCTCCTACATAAGGTACCCATCCATAGATACCTATTGTTTTTACATCCATCCCATAGACTTCATTAAGGTAAATTGGGATCCATACTACGAATAACCACCAAATCGGGTCAATAGTCGCAGAGGCAATGATTACGCCCCAACTTTGTTTGTGCGTTAGCAGTTTTCCAGTGCTTGGATTGTAGCCTTCATCGGGCGTTCCATCTCCATCTATATCTTGATTTTTCTGGCCACTTAAGATATATTGCCGTTCTTTTTCTGATAGCCAAGGGTGTTCTTTTGGTGGAGCTTTTACCAAGATCATCCAAGGGATCAACCATAACAATCCCACTAATCCTACCAAGATAAAAATCATTTGCCAGCTAAAATAAACGGTCAGTAATGCGATAGCTGGAATCGCAATAATTCCGCCAATAGCAGCTCCTGAATTAAAAAGGCCTTGTGCAAAAGCGCGCTCTTGGGTGGGGAACCACTCTGCATTTGCTTTAGCAGCTCCCGGCCAGTTCCCGGCTTCTGCAATTCCTAAGATGGATCGAAATAACCCAAAGCTTAATACGCCCCTGGCAAAGGCATGAAGTGCTGTTGCAATAGACCAAACAGCAATAGATAAAGCAAAACCAAGACGTGTCCCTATCCAGTCTAGAATCTTACCAAAAATAGCTTGACCAAATGCATAAGAGAACATGAAAATAACTGAGATTAATGCAAAAATTTCTTTTCGCTCATCATTCGTTTTATTGGGGAATAGATCTTCTGCAATATCTGGCCAAAGTACACCGATCGACTGACGATCAATATAATTTATAATTGTGGCAAGAGCGATTAACCCTATTACCCACCATCTTAGTCCTTTGAGTTTCATTATCTTGCTTTAAGCTGTTAAAAAATCTTCTCTGTGTGGGCTAAATACATCAATCAGCACACCATCTTTTGTACATACACAACCATGCATAACGTGAGGAGGGATATAAAAAGAATCTCCACCCCGAAGCGTTTTGACTTCATCTCCGATGGTCATTTCAAATTCTCCACTTTCTACATAAGTCACTTGTGAATGGTGGTGCTCGTGGAGCTGGCCGATTCCACCTTCTTTAAATTCAACTTTTACAAGCATGATCTTATCATCATAGCCCATAACTTGACGACGGAGTTTGTCATCAATAACTTCCCACTCTATTTCACTTCCAAATAGAAATTCTTTACTGGCTTGAATTGCTTTACTCATCTTGTTTTATTTTGTTATCAATAATAGGGGCCGCTTCGTTGGTAAGTGTTAGCCCTAATCCTTAGGTTCTTTTATTCTTAATGCTCAATAGGATGATTAAAAAGGGAGGTAAAACCACCCAGGACTATTATAAGACCTGAGTGGTTTTATTCCTAAAAAACGTCAATTATTCTTATTCGCTTGCTACGATTTTTACATTATCTAAAAAGACTTCATTACTGCTATCCACTGCATTCAAAGCACGGACATAAATAACGACCTTGTTAGAACTTGCGGTAAAGTTAAACGTAGTTGTTGTAAACATTGACTTATCTGTGT
>CAXIDD010000418.1:0-5262 GCA_964021975.1 uncultured Saprospirales bacterium
CTATTTGAATTATTAAAACCTAAAATGCTTGGATCCTTTCATTTTGATCCAAGCATTTTTTTGAGAGCCACATGATCATGTGGTATTACGATGTGGCTTTCCCCTTTATCTTTGATATAACAAAAAACAAAGGCATGAATGATCTTTTCTTCTCCCAAAGAATGGCTGCTGTAAAAAGAAATCAAATAAATTCCTGGTCGCTTTATTTGATTGGATTATCCATGCTACTTGTTGTTCCTGCTTTTGCACAAAAAACACCCGCCAAAGCACAAATACAAAATACGCAACAAAAAAAAGCAGGGCAAGACTTAGTCAATCAACTCAATAGCAAATTAAAAGCGAATCGGGCTGAAGTTCCTCAAAAAGCATCTAACTCAAATACGACCAAGCTTACGCCTCCAAAGGCTTTAGCAACTAAAAAATCAGATTCGCAAAACTTAATCTCTTCAATACCTCCCAAACCTAAAACTCAACAAAAATTTATTCCACCACCTTCTAAAAAAATACCCGGAATTAACCCTGCGGCAAGAGCAGCTCAAATCAGTCCAAAAACTGGAGCAGATCGTCTAAACCCAGCCAACAAAGCAGCTCAAATGAATCCAGTCAGTGCTGCAAATCGACTTAACCCAGCTAACAAATTAGGAATACCCGCTGCAAAAAAAACTGCTGCTGCTAAGAAAGGTCGCCCCATACGAGATATTAAATACAAAAGAGAACACTATAAAGCCAAGCGCAATAATCTATAGAAACCACTCCAAAATTACAACTTAAAAAACCATAACATAAATGAAAAATTTATTTCAAACATTCATTGTTTGCCTGGGAATGCTATGCTTTCTACCAAGTATTTCCGCACAACAATCCTTCAAATTTGATAACGCTACTGCGAAATCTATTTCTGCTGCTACTTTTTTATCTAACTATCAAAGCAGTGCTTTTTACAAGCAAACTTTGGGATTCTATTACGACAATTCCATTGAGACTGAAACTCAAGCAGATTGGTTTGATTTGGACCCTGTCAATGTAAGCGCAGCTCTACGCTGGGATGATGACAACTTATTATTATTCAGTGGAGCCAATTACATTTTGTACTCTATTAGTGAGGCAACTCTTGGATCAGAATGGAACCTTTGGCCTGGATTCCCCGATAATTGGGATGGACAATTAGATGCTGCCACACGCTGGGATGAGAATCTTTTATTCTTCTTTCAAGGAAATGAGTATCTGGTTTATAATATTCAAGAAGAAGCTTATACTCAAGTAGGTTTGCTAACGGATTGGGAAGGCTGGCCCGAAGCTTGGAACGGTGGAGTAAACGCCGTACAGAATTTAAATGATGGTTTCATTAATTTCTTTTCCAATGGACAAGTCCTACACTATAATCTGCAAGATGCGTCCTTCTCCAAACCAGAAAATATTGGTACGCCGGTCTTAAGCGCTGGTGGGGGTATTCCTAAATCTAAAGCCAGTGCCTCCGGTAGCCTTGCTCAAAGTGCAAGTCGAAATCGCCTACCAATTAACAACCGCCAAACAGATAATGAAAGTAGTAACGGAGCAAGTGCTCCAGCTGATGCAAGTCCAGCAACCATGGTTGACGAATACTTAGACAATTACACAGACCATACTTCAGAATTGGCGAATGATGCCTCAGATTGGACCACCCAACCTTTACCAGGCTTAGATTGGTTAGGTGCCGGCTTTGACATCTTACGGTATGATCCAATGGAGCCCAATAATTTAAATAATCGCAAACGCTTTCGTTCCGTGATTATGACCAATTCTCCCGAAAGAGCTGGTAACCGTGGCCAGTATATGAAGCCTTACGGCACCTATTTTGGATCAGAAAATGCTGGGATTGTGGCAGATTCCTCTGCATGGATAACCTCTTATAAGACTTTTCAGAATTCTTTTAATATCGCTGCATCTGGAAGTGTGAGTGTCCCCAAAGTAGCTTCTTCTAGTTTGAGTGGCTCTTACAGTGAAATGAATTCTTCTAGTGTAGGTTCAGAAACCATTTACATGGTTAATAAAAACATCCGAAGAATACACAGAGCTGATGTCCGTTTGACCTGGAAAGAAGTAGACTCAGGACAAAAATACAAGCAAAAACTGGATCCGCTATTTAAAGATGATGTTGCTAAACTTCCCTTGCCAAGGACAAAGTTCGAGCGCCTAAAAGAAACACATATTAACGCCAAAGGTCAGCGTTTTCCACAAGAATTATTCAGTGTAAAAGCAAAGTATGAATCTTTCTTACGTAAGTATGGCACCCACTTTGCCAGTACCGTTACCTGGGGTGGACAATATATCTCCCGTACCCAAATCAGAAGACAGGATTATGAAAGATCCCGCATGACCAAGATGGATTTCCAAAATTCTGCCGAGGTAACCATCAAAAAAGTAAAGGTTGGTCGCTCTGTAGAATTTGGCATGGGGAGCAGCACAGGCAATGGATCTTCTACTACAAATTTCCGTAGAGAAGTATTTGTTCAGGGAGGTAATGGAGAAGATGACCAAGACAAATGGAGGGATAAAGTAGATCTTAATCCAGCCCCTGTCGAATTGGCTTTTACTTCAATGTGTGATCTACTAATCAAAGAATTGTTTCCAAATGATCCTGACATCGAAACCAAAAAAGAAATTCTTCGCATTGTCACCGAAAACTACATACAGAATACTTATCGCGAGCCCAGAGAAAGTAGAGGGGACTTCTTCCGCGAACTTCCACCACTACCTACTCCAGGAAATATCAGTATCAAAAATGGAGGTGGTTACGTCATGTGGTTTACGGTAAAATATGAGCAAGGTGGTAAATGGCACACCAAAGAGACTTCAAATTATACCCTAGGTTTTACAAAAGATATTGAAGTACCTGCTGATGCGAAGAACATCACCATCAAAGCAGAACACACATTCGGCGAAATTTTTACCAAAAAATACTCCAAACCAACTACGGTATGCTTCACTTGTTGGGGGACCGTCTTTAATGCCAAATCCGCAGAATGCGACGAATAGGTTTTTCGAAAAAAAATTCTTTTTAATTATTCAAACCGTCCATAATGAAAACTATAAAATTCACCATAACTAGTCTAATATGCTTATTTTTTGTATCAACTACCCAAGCCCAGGGTACTAAAGAAATCAAATTGGTCCACGATGGTACTTACTGGGGACAGGTTATTGTCACCTGGGTAGAAAGAGGTGTTAAAAAACAATACGATTCTGGTCGCGGAATTGGAAATGACTATGAATACACCCTAAGTATCTCTGAGTATGCGACCAACATTAAAGCGACTGTACATACCAATCGGGGTTTTGGAGTCTACGGTGAGGGTTGCTCCAAGAACCTGGGAACCTCTGGTGGTACCTTTACCTTTGGAGGACCAATCTACAGCGAATCCTGTAATTGGGTTCCCAATGAAGTAGGCGCAGAAAATACAATCGTAGATGCCAACTACAATATCAATGAGATTATGTCTGGAGGGAACTCTCGCTTACACTTAGCAGTGAAATCTGGTTCTTATATTGACACTAGAAATCTCATAGCCAAAGGCATTACCCATGTCAATACCCCTAACACCAGAGGTTTTACACCCTTGCACGAAGCGACTCAATTGAAAAATGGCGAATTGATTGATCTTTTACTGCAAAACGGGGCCAACTACATGGCACTCAATACCCAACAACAAACGCCATTATTTATGGCGGTCAATTTTGGAGAGAAAGATCTTGCCCAAAAATTTATCGAAGCAGGACACAGTATGAGCAATGCTCAAAAGGAAATCGAAAGAGCCATTATGAAGAGTGATATAGAAATGGTGCGTTTGTTTTTAGATAATAATGCAGACCCTAACCTAGTTACAGATCTGGCCCTACAAAAAAACAAAATAGACATCGTTGAAATTGCCCTGGATAGTTATAATGCTACGCCTTCTATTTCGCTTTTCAAAAAAGCAGTAGACGCCAGAAAAATGGATTTGGCGGAAAGCCTGATACAAAAAGACATTGATCCAAACTTAGCAATGGATCACGCCATTACTAAAAAGGCTAATGACCTAGTGATGAGATGTCTGGAAGCTGGTGGAGATGCCAATAAAGCACTGGGATATGCCGTAAGTAGTAAGAACCCGAACCTGGCAATGGATGCAATTATGAGCTATTCGGCTAATCCTGACCCGCACGTTAGAAATGCGATGAGTAGTAGATCTACAGAAATTGTAGATATTTTACTCCAGGGAAATGCCGATAAAGATCAAGCCTTACACCATGCTATTGATCTAAAAAACTCCAGTATGATCGATGTCTGTATTAATAATGGTGCCATGCCCAATGATGCACATACTAAAAAGGTAGCCAGTGCAGGTAGAGATGCCGATTTACAAAAATTAATTGATGCCGGCGCCAATGCAGAAGTTGCCCTTAGTGCAGCAATGACTGCTAAAAAATATGCTACTGCCATTAAAATGATTGATGCCGGGGCTACTCCGGAGAATGTTGTAAAAACTGCGGTAGAACAAAAGCAGTTACCCTTGCTCAAAAAAGCCTTAGAGTATCAAGCGGATCCCGCTCCTGGACTATTACCCGCTATTAGTACCAAACAAGCTGAGTATGCAAAACTATTGTTAGAAGCTGGTGCTGATGCGAATACCGCCATGCCTATGGCCATAGATTTAAATGAAAGTAGCTTAGTCCAATTGTTAATTGACAACGGCGCTGATGCTGCTCAAGCCAGTTTTATTGAAAAAGCTTGTACCAATAAAAACAGTGCTATGGTAAAGTTACTTTTGGATGCTGGTGCCGATGCAAGTGCGGGTCTGTTGCCCGCAATTAAAGTCAATGAAAGCAATATAACGCAGATGCTAATTACAGCCGGCGCAGCTGTGAGCTCAAGCGAATTAATCACCACCGCAGCTGGCCATAACAACCCAACTTTGACGGGATTATTAATTGATGCAGGAGCCAATCCGGCGGATGCACTAGAACCATGTCTTAAAGTCAATGCAAATAAAGTCCTGGAGCAAATTATCGAAAAAGGAGTAGATGCAAGTGCAGATCGCTATTTAATGCAGACTGTCAAAAGTGGACACCTTGCTTCAGCTACGGTCTTAATAAAAAATGGTGCAGACCCCAATTATGTCGATCCAAGTGATAACAACTACCTGCATATAGCAGCCGATATGGAGCACCGCCAACTAGTGCCTTTATTTGCTGCAAACGATGTAGATATTAATGCTGTCAATGCCGCAGGAAATACGCCTTTAC
>CAXIDD010000419.1:0-5250 GCA_964021975.1 uncultured Saprospirales bacterium
GCCAATTCTGATAAAGCTTTACCAATTCCAAACCAGCCACTCAGGTGGAAACGAGATTGATTCCAACTAAAGACCCAAGGAATTGCCCTTAAATCATCTAAAGTATTTTGTCCGGTCCGACGGGATGGCCTTGAGCCAATTTTGCTATGCTCTAATACATCAATGGGAGTAGCTTGTCGGAAAAAGGGAATAAATGCCGGATGGTGGGTTAACTGCTTATACTGAATTTTAGATTTTTCCGCTAAACGGGCGATAATAGGTTTGGCTTGCTCCGGATAAGGATGTGCCGCCTGATCTAAAAAGAGCTGACGGGCAATACCAGCAAGGTTCATTTCTAAGTTGTAAGCAGCATTCAAAGGGTTTGCAAATTGCTGGGCAATGGTTTCTCCCTGGACGGTGAATTTGGTCTGGCCACTAACGCTTCCCAAAGGCATGCTATCCCAAAAACGGTGGTATTTACCACCTCCACGACTGATGGTGCCACCACGACCATGAAAGAAGTCGCATTTCAGGCCGTGTTGAGCAGCAACGGCACTTAATTGGCTTTCTGCCTGGTAGATGCTCCAACGGCTGGAGAGGATACCACCATCTTTATTGCTATCACTGTACCCTAGCATGATTTCTTGGATGGGGGGTAAGAAGATCCTTCTTTGTTGACTAACTGGATGCTTTAGAAAGGCATCTAAAACCTGCGGTGCACGCTGTAAATCTTCAATGGTCTCAAAAAGCGGCACGATTTGTAGCGGCACTTTTGTCAAACCTACTTCTCGCATAAAAACAGATACAACTAAGAGATCACTGACGTCTCGCGTCATACTTACAATAAAAGAACCAATACCCGCTGGCCCATACTCCCGAATATGGTCTGCGATGACGCTAAAATAGGCTAATACCGCGTCTGCTTCCCGTCCATAAGATTGACCACGTACGGCGAAAGGACGCAAATGCTGTAACTCATTGCTCAAAAAAGCAACCCGCTCCGCCTCCGTCCAATTACTGAATTGATTGGCAGCGAAACCAGTGGCTTCCAAAAGCTGGTCCATTGCTTTTTCGTGGTAGGTACTATTTTGGCGGATGTCCAATCGCGTTAGATGGAAACCAAAGCACTGCACCATCCTTTCAATGGGGAGCAATAAGTTGAGCGCAATTTGCTGACCATTTACAGCTTCAATAGACGCTCGTAGAATACTTAAGTCTGCTTGGAGTTCATTGGTACTGGGGTAAGCTCTGTCTGCTTCGGATGAGCCTTCTTTGGTATGTTGAAGTTTGATTTGGATAAGATTGACAAATTGCCGCCAGGGTTCATTCGGGTTGCGTTCTACCTCTTTTTGGCCAACACTTCCCAGGATTTGAATATTTTCTTGAATGGCAGTTGACAAAATCTTAGGAGTAGGTTGAATTAGATTAGAAAAACTGATTTTAGCACCGAGTTCTTGCAAAGCATTTTGGAGCAGTTCTAAGGCTGCAGCCCGATGGATACTTAAGGTTTCTTTGGTTACTTCAGCACTGACATAAGGGTGGCCATCTCTGTCACCGCCAATCCAACTACCAAATTCTACAATAGGGTAGTGGTCTGCTTTTTCTAATATATCAGGATCGTAACCTGCTACATTCCAAGCACTACGAAGATTTTGGTCGGTTTCACGCAGTGCCCTGGGGAATACTTCTTTAAAGTAGTACATGATGTTGTCTCGCTCAGCCTGGACATTTGGTTTTTCCAGGTATATTTCTCCGGTACGGCACCAACGATCAAGGATAGCATCTATTTCTTGAAAAAGATTTTGCTTTTCTTTGTTTGACCAAGTACTATTTTCTTTTTTGACGAGCAATAAATAAAATTCTCGGTGTAATTCAATGATGGATACCCGTTTCGCCTCAGTAGGATGGGCTGTCAGGACCGGCATAATCCTGATTTCTTTTAAATGTTTGATGGCTTGTTGTTCTGTAACACTTGCTTTTTTCCAAAAGTCAAAGGTCTCCGCCCAGGAACCGCGGATTGCATAAAGTCCCAATTGATCTTCTAATTTACGTCGGAATTGTACGGCAGCATTCTCTTCGACAAGATTGAGTAATTGAAATGCGATACTAAGCGCTTGCGTCATTTTATCTATCGTCTCCTGGTCATTAGGTATTCTAGGTTGTAAACCTCCCGTTGAATTGAATAAGTGCTGGACCAGTTGATCCTCACCCAGGGCAAGTAATACTTGGCGGTATCTTCCGAGTAGCCATTGAAAGTCAGTTTTAATTTTTAGTAGTCCTTGTTGCTCAATTTTGGCCTTCATGTGTCTAAAATAGGTTTGGTAAAATTAATTTATAAAATAGACCGAATGGTCTATTTGTGTTTTTATTAATAAAAAGGATTGTTTCGCACTCTAAAATGCTCTAGCAAATCTATCGCCAATAAGGTCAATAAGGCTTGATTATCATCAGTGGGTTTAATGATTTCGATCTTTAATTTTCTTTTGAAATTTTGTCGCTCTAAAATACTAGCTTTAGCGACTAACACTTCGTTTTGATTATATAGTTCGATGGACTTGCCTAGTCTTTTTAATTTTCGATCATAGCGAGTACCGTTTCCTAAAACATAGGTAAAAGGTTTATAAAGGCTTACAATTTCGCCGTCTTGATTCCTTAGGATGTGATTTAACTTTTCTCTTTCGAATGTATAGATCAGTTTTGTTTGTTGAAAAATATTGACGGATTTAGGTTCAAACAAAATGTCTCGCTTGGCATATTGGATCGTCAGGTCTGGCATGGAATTAGAAGTCCATTTTGCTAGTTTTAGCTGCTCCATGTTTTGGTAGTACAGTTCGTAGCTTTGTGCATTTAGTGAGACAAAAGAGAGTAATAAAATAAAGTTGATTAAGGTTTTTTTCATGGCTAAATGGTGATTATTGGTGAATTAATCCTTTTAAAATAAAGACCAATTGGTTCCGCATTCAGTTTAGGTTTTTTATGCTCGATTTTATTTTAAGATTGGCGATCTCAAAAGAATCTAGCATAAAGTCTAATAAACAGGATTATACTCTATACGGAAATACTCCAGCAAGTCTATGGCCATAAGTGTAAGTAGAGCTTGGTTATCTATTGTGGGTTTGACAATTTCGACTTTTAATATTTTATTCAATTTGGAGCGTTTTAAAATATAAGCCTTTGCAATCAACTCTTCCTCTCGGCTATACAGCTCTAATAATCTACCGGGCCTTGTGATCCGTCTCCTATAGCGAGCCCCATTGACTAAAATAAAAGTAAAGGGCTTAAAAATTGCAATAGTTTCTTCCTTTCTATTTTCTAGAATCCGATGGACCTTAGCAGAACCCATGGTATAAACTAACTCGGAGTTATTATATATATTCACCTTTTTAGGTTCAAAATTTAAGCCACGTTTGTCATATTCAATGGTCATATTTGGCAAAGTGTTCGAAGTCCATTCTGCTATACGCATTTGTTGAAAACTCTTGTAATCCAGTTCGTAACTCTGGGCAGAAACAGCTATAGAAAAAAGCAAAAGTAGCAGTAGGGGTGTATAGTTTTTCATATCTACTTGATTTTTATATGGCTTTAAAATAATAAATATTTGCAGGGCGTTTTAATTTGATTTTGTTTTATATTTAAAATAAATTGTTTTAAATAAATATATTTGTTTATATTTGTCTAGTCATATAAACGAATAAGTATGAAGATATTGGTTTCGCCTCCTAAAAACAAAAATTTGTTTTACCATGAGGCACAAACAGCAAGAAAAGCCCGGTATATCATTTCTGGATTACAACTTTTAAGTGGTACCACTGCTTTGATCGGTATACGACTTTACTTTTCGGATTGGCTGGATGATATGACGGTCGTTATGCAATATGTGGTGATGGCTGTAATTGCTTTCGTATTGGTTGCGCCGGGCGAAATGGGGATCCGAGAAACCTGGGCTTATTTATTCAGAGCGGTACTAAATCGATACAATAAAGGCTTAAATTTATTTTCGCTCGTGCTCATGGGGATTGTAGCACTCTTTTTGACTAGTTATTCTTTTTATTTATCACAGCATGCCACAAAAAGCTCGATGCAAAGAGCTGCTCCTAAGGTAGAATTAACAGATACAAAAGGTATTTCCCAATCTTATAACCAAGAGGTTAAACGCATTTCTCAAGATTACTCTACACAGAGAAATGATATCAATAAACGATATCAGGGCTTGATTGCTGCTGAAAATACTTACTATGATAATAAGATCCAGGCCAATGAAGCAGAAATCGATCAATTGCGACGTAAAGGTTGGGCAACGGGGCAGCGTTATACTTCTAAAATTAATGCCTTAGAAAAGAAAAACAGAGGATTAGATACCGAACGTGCTGAAAAAATTAGGGAATTAAAAGGAAAAGAAAACGGCGAACTAGAAGCCATTACTACCTGGAAGCGATCTGCTGAAACTGAGGCCAAAGAAGAGAAGCAGACTACAAAAGCAGATATCCAAGGACGGAATCAAGAAATCGTAGATGAGAATAAGGCTTTTGCCCAAATGTTTAGTACGCTGATTGCCCGTTTTGCAGCTTGGTCCGTTATTTTAGTTATTTTATTTACCGGCTATCTAGAAATATTCTATTACAAAACGGGTATAAAAAGAGTGGTCCAATTCCGATCAACTGATTTCCAGGCACCGGCCTTTTTGGAATTGTTGAAGTTCCCGTATGTTTACTTGAGCCGATATATGACCAATTATGTACGAGCCCGATATGATAAACTACCCAATATAGTACCAGCCCCTGGTACCGAGGATTTGGTGGATCACCTGCGGGAAGATGATGCTGGAGAAGAAGCTCAATTTCGTCCTTTTAACTATGAGGAAAGGGCTAGTCGAGCACAGGCAAAGCAAGCAGAAAAAGCACAACGAAAAGAGGAGAAACAAGCAGAAAAACAAGCCAATAAACAACGGAAAGCCCAAAACAGTCAATCTTCTTCCAAAACAAAGGAATATACATCCAATACACCACCGAAAACCAATAATAGACCCCAAGGGGATGCTGGTCAAAATCAGAAAAAGGAATCCAAGGAAAGTTTCTTCCAACGGTCTCAACGGTATGAACAAGAAGCTTTTAAAGCCCAGCATCGACAAAAAGATCGGGAACCTAAATCCTCCGATGCCTCTTCATTGTCGGATAGCTTAGCAGAGATTTTTAAAAAAACCAATGAAAGTTTTAAGGAATCCGAAGAACGTACCAGCTTAGATGATCTTGCCTTCGAGCAAGAAATCGATTA
>CAXIDD010000420.1:0-5248 GCA_964021975.1 uncultured Saprospirales bacterium
GGTAGGCTTTCCCTCTATTTTCTTCACATCCAACACCAAGGTGTTCTTCCCAATCTACCAATTGCATAGCGATGGTGAATGGCTTTTTAGCACGAAACCTTACTACACTGGAATTGAATTGAGTAAACGGCACTTTGTCTTTTCCTACGGCGACGCCATTCACATACATTTCAAAATAATTATCACCAAAGATATAGGCTGTAAATAGGACTCCGTCCTGATCAATCTCAATAATATCTGAGCCATCTAATTTAGCTACTGCTTCCTGGGCATTAGCGGAGGTATTGCCATTACAAGAATTGTGCAAATCAGGAGCAAAGGGGAAGTCCTCATTTTGAAAGTTCGTATTGGCCGGTACGATCCATTTCTTTCCATCCACTGAAGTGATGGTTCCTACATCCGTTTTTCTTCCACGATCACATTTATAGATATTTTCTGCCGTCGTGTTTGCTAAACCCTGCGTCACACTTGCAGTTCCTTCGTAATCAGAAAAACCTGAAGCATTTGTAGTGTTGTCATTGGTGGGATTTGACTTCTTTTCAGCGCAACTTGATATCAAGATTATGGAGATTAGGAGCAAGAGGGTATTTTTCATTTGACTTGATTTTGATGAGCTCATTCTAATGGTTGGTCATGATGAAGTACAAACTTTGTAATGGCTAAGAACGCTTTTAACAAGCTCTATGCTTTATTATTTTTTTTAAATATTGACTAGCAGTCATCACAGGAACTTTTGAACTTTTGAAGTCCTTTAAGTTTCTAGTTATTAAGATATCCACTTCATTGATACTTTTCTAGTAAGTAATCTGTATAATCATTTTTATAATCAAAGTCGTTTGGAATATCTACAAGACCACTTAAGCTCTCCACTAATGGTGTTATTTTTATATCCTCAGATTTATTTTCGATCAATGAACTCAGGTAGGATTCAATCAGTCTTGATAAACTAATTTGATGATTTTGAGCATATATCTTAGCCTCCTCAATTACGCTTTCATCCAGGCTAAGTGTAAGCTTTTTATCCATAAGAAATATTTTACGTATAAAAATAGAATTTTGTACGTAAAAAGCAATGGCATTCGTTACCCGCTGGGTTAATATTCTTTAAGGGATTGGATGGGGGGCTTAAAATCTATATTTTGCGCTTAATTCATTTTATATTTCTCTCTGTATTCCGATGGACTTAAACCTTCCTTTCTTTTGAATAATCTTGAAAAATATTGTGGATATTCGAATCCCAATTCATAGGCCACTTCCGCAATACTTTTATTCGGTTTCAATAAAATATTTTTGGCTTCGTCAATCAAATATAGCTGCAAGTGTTCGGTGGTGGTTTTGCCAGTTTCTTTTTTAAGCGTGTCACTAAGGTAGCGTTGTGAAACTGACATTTTAGTGGCCAATTGCTCTATACTTGGAATCCCTTTTTCTTCCAGTTGTCCCGATTCAAAATAGGCTACTAGTTGTCGATTAAATTGCTCTAACAAATCATTCGACAATTCTTTTCTATTCAAAAATTGCCTTTCATAAAACCGATTAGCATATTTCAAAAGCGTGCTCAATTGAGAAATAATGATGTCTTTACTAAATTCATCCTGGTTGTTGTGGTATTCTATTTCAATACTCTCCACGATGGATTCTATCTGCTTCTCTTCTTTTGGCGAAAGATGCAAGGCCTCATTTGCTGAATAGGAAAAGAACCCATATTTCTTAATTTGTTGTGCTAATTCAGTTCCTTTAAGAAAATCTTCATGAAAGTTGATCGAAAATCCTTTTTGGTCAAAAACGACGCTGCTATCCCATTGCAGGACTTGTTTTGGTGCGATAAAAATCAATGCCCCATTCGTAAAATCATAGCTTGTCCGTCCATAGTTTAGGTTCCCTTTGACTATCTTTTTCAGACTAATAGAATAGCAATCATTTGTAATCGGCGGCGAACTATCTTTTGGACAAGGAAGAAAACTATCGCCCGTTGCGGACAAGACACTCAACATAGGATGTTCAGGGCGAGGCAGCTGCATGTAATCAAAATAAGCGGATAGTGTTTTAAAGTGCTTCATTTTAATTGTTCCTTTCTTTTTCTACTAATTCCAATTGACTGTTGTAGGCATCAATTCTGCCATGGGCGGTACCGTCAATCAACAAGATAACTACTAATAGGGCAATAGTTGTAATCATACTTGCCCGCCAAATCGGTTTATCTACGAATACAATGATAAGGGCACAGATAACGATAATTATCGGAATGGCTTTAAAAACAATGGTTTGATATTCCTTTAAGGTACTTTCGGCACGAGCCAATTCTGATGCTACGAAAGCAGATGCATCCTCATTGTGGGCCGTTTCAAACTGTGTAACTCTTGCCTTATTGGTAAAAAACAATCCAAAACCTATAATTAAAAGTAAGGCACCTGCTACTAGGGTCGGAATGATGTATGCTCTTGCGATGTCGGTTTTTCCTAATTGCCAAAACCCTATACTTGCCAATATAAAGACGACTCCGAAAAGAATAAAAAATTGGGTTGAAAAGACTTCAGCTTTTGCCCAATCTGTTGCTGATTTTAATATATCCATATCTTCAAATTTAAACATTCCATTCAATACCTGTTGCCTGCTCTGATACGTTCCAAAGTCTCTCCATTACCGCTTTATCTTTGGCATGTGGCTCTAATTTATGTGCGCCGACGGGTCCCGTCCAATTATTTCGTCCAGTAGGTCCATAAAAACCAGCTTGGTCAAGATTCGGTTCGGTAGCACACATCAGCATAGGATACGCACCTTTTTCAGCCGATTGCACCAATGGAGTCAACTTCATTATTTGCCAGATAAATCGCATCATTAAACCTCCACTGGTTTTAATTAAGGAAGTAGACGAAGCACCTGGGTGACAAGCATAAGCTTTGACAGCGGTCTTACCGGCTTTCTTTAATCTGTCTTGTAATTCATAGACCGTCATTATTTGGGCTAATTTGCTTTGACTATATACATCATTAGGGCCATAGTTTTCGTCCCAGTTCATATCGTCAAATTGTATGGTTTTAATACCTAAATTATAGCCCATACTTCCTACCGTCACGATACGTCCTTTCGATGCTTCAATTCGAGGGTAAAGCAGCGTTTGGAGTAAAAAATTACCATAGTGGTTTACACCAAGCTGGCTTTCAAAGCCGTCAACGGTAAGGACCTGTTTGGGAACTTGGGCAATGGCAGCATTACAGATCAATGCATCAATTTGAGGGACCTTCTCAAGGACTTCTTCGGCAGCTTTTTTCACAGAAGCTTGTTCTGCCAAGTCCATAATTATATTAGACACCTCTATATCATTGCCAAGCGCTTGTTTCAAAGTTGCGATGGTGTCTGCTGCTTTTTGCGGGTTCCGATTAAGCATCACTACTTTAGCACCCTTTGAAAGCAATATTTTTGCTGCTTCAAACCCTGTACCGCTGGTCGTACCAGTGATTAGATAGGTTTTCCCACTTAAATCGCCTATTCTTTGGGGTGTCCACCCTTGTTTACCAAATTGTGTTGTACTCATCTTTAACTGCTTTTATTGAATCGTATAGCACAAAGATAGGGGAGTAACTGATTGAAGGCCTTATACTAAATTTCGAATCTTGTATATTTTTTGGTTTTTCTTTTATCAATAAGGGACAAGCGTTCTGCCTCAGTGTCATAGTTACTTTAAAGATCCGTTCCGAAGGACTTGTGCTAAGGCAAGTGCCTGAGCAGAGTGGACAATTCGATTCAGTGCGCCGTAGGTAAGCAGTAAGTTGTCTAAAAAATGCTCTCCCAAGCGCAACTAAATCGATCAAGAATATCCACGGCTCCTATAACTTGATCCAGGGAAACTTTCCCTGTAAAGGAATCTCATAAAAGCTATTTATCTAGCTCTTTTAATTTGGCCATAGCATCATGATTACCATCTATTTCAACAGCCTTTTTATAAAACCTAATGGCCTCGGATTTATCTTTTCGAGAAGCATAATAATTACCTAGCGCAACATAACTCTTAGAATAATTCGGATAGAACTCAACATTCATTTCTAAATAGGCTAATGCTTTTTTAGGAAGATTGTGCCCTTCTAACATAAAAAAACCGATATCATTTATTAATTCCCATTTAGGTTTCACCTCTCGTTTCAGGTGAACGCTTAGCTTTTCGTAATGCGCGTAGAAGGGGGCAGTCAGTTCTTTAGCTGAATATTTTTTAGGGGTGTTGAACCGCCACAGTTCAGGGAAAGGAAACCAAGAGAAAAGGTGTCTTAATCCATTATACTGAGCGGGGATTATCACACTGCCATGATCTTCCTGCTTAAAATACTCCCAAGTAAAATTGAGTCGTTCCTGGTTTTCCACCAATAGGTCGTGAAAATTTAAATTAGCCCTGATTTGTTCAGTAGGTTCTGATTTGTCTCTTCTTACCTTTACGGTATCCAGCTTATCGCCAATACTATTAGCTACGGCCAGATATAATTTCTTCCCTTTATAATTTTTCCCATCAAGCAAATTTTGAGTTTCTTTTACTAGATTTTCTTTGTCCCACCAAAGGCTGGGCTCTATGGCTAGATAATTATCAAAGGCGCTATTGTTGTATAAAAAAGAATAAACAACAAATAAGCCAGCAGTTGAATGCCCAACAATCGTATTATTGTTTTCTGTTGGGTATTTATTATTGATAAAAGCTTGTAACTCTTTTTCTAGAAATTTAATAAAGTACTTCGAACCTCCGGAGGTCTCCGTATTATGTCCACGAGAGAAGGGAACATTTGTAGGTGTAAAGTCTCTAATTCTATCTGTGTTTGTAATTCCAACGACTATAGATTCAGGCATGTCCCATTGAGTCAATTGTTTTACCATTCCAGTGAACATATGGAAGTGTGCAGGGGCATCTAAAAGGTAGATTACGGGATAATTTTTCGTGGTATCTAAGTCTTCGGGGAGATGTATCCAAATCTCCCTTTGCTCTTGTAGAATATCAGAATACAGACTGTCGACGCTGCCAATTACTATTTCTCCTAAATGGTTTTGATGAGACTGTGTGAATCCTTCAATGGATAGACTTGAGATAATTATAGCAATTACTACTTTATATTTATTCATCCTTTTATTTCAATAATTTAGCGAATCAATCTAGTGTGGTTTCTAAAACTTTTAGATGCTAAATAATTGTTTTTCGGTGTGGGGTGTGTTTTTTTAGGGTAGTGCTATTAATGTAAGGCTATTTCTCCCGCCCGCACCTCAATCCTAAAGG
>CAXIDD010000421.1:0-5242 GCA_964021975.1 uncultured Saprospirales bacterium
AAGCAAAAAGTACATTTGGGGAAACACAAAGGGGGTTCCCAAAGTCAGAAAGCAAAAAGTACATTTGGGGAAACACAAAGGGGGTTCCCAAAGCCAGAAAGCAACCAGTACCTTTGTGTTTCCCCAGGTGGGCTATTCTTATTAATTCTAGCACTCATTTCGGGGAAAGTGCATCCCGCTTGGCCAGTTAGGGTCCGTGGTTTTGTTTTTCTCTGGTTTTTGGGTATTTCAACTAGGTGGTAGCAATCCGGTCTTATTTTTGTTGGTGAGAGAGATGAAGTAGGCAGGATTATCGATAAAAAAAGTATAAGCAAAATCAAGGAGGAAATTGTACTATGAACCACCTATTAAGACCATCAACCTACCAGGCCCAGAGCGATTGCCTTTCCCCGAAGTGGGAGCATGAATAAAAAGCAAAAAGTACATTTGGGGAAACACAAAGGGGGTTCCCAAAGTCAGAAAGCAACCAGTACATTTGTGTTTCCCCAGACGGGGCTTTTTTTATTTATTCTACACCTCATTTCGGGGAAAGTTCATCCCGCTTGGCCAGTTAGGGCTTGTGGTTTTGTTTTTCTCTGGTTCTTGGGTATTTCAACTAGGTGGTAGCAATCCGGTCTTATTTTGTTGGTGTGAGAGATGAAGTAGGCAGGATTATCAATAAAAAAAGTATAAGCAAAATCAAGGAGGAAATTGTACTATGAACCACCTATTAAGACCATCAACCTACCAGGCCCAGAGCGATTGCCTTTCCCCGAAGTGGGAGCATGAATAAAAAGCAAAAAGTACATTTGGGGAAACACAAAGGGGGTTCCCAAAGCCAGAAAAAGGGGACACTCTTACTTCCTCCGATCTTCCCATTCCCCAATCCAATCCAACAATACCTGCTTCACTTGCTCCTGATGATAAATAGAATCCCAGCTGGAGAAACGCAGCACCGTAAAACCAGCTGCTTCCAGATTCTTTTGCCGAATTTGATCCCGAATCTGCTGCTGAGGATCTTTGTGCGTGATGCCATCTACTTCTATGATGAGTAGCAAATCCTGGCACATAAAGTCGGCGATATAATTCAAAACAGGGCGTTGCCGTTTGAATTTATAACCTTTGAGCTGCTTGCGCCGGAGGATAAATTCCCACATGTACCACTCAGATTTCGTCGCATTTTTGCGATTCTTTCGGGCGTACTTAACCAACCTTGAGTTGTGCAAGTGGTAATTTCTTTTATTGGCCTTTTCCATACAAAAAACACATTGTAGGATGCTACCCACAACATAAGATATTCAAAACATCCAAACAAGCTCGCTTTCGTAAACCAACGGACGTTCAAGTATTTAGGCGCGCGGAATAAACACATAGGCACTTACCCAATTCCCTTTGCGCATGATCTCGATTCCGTTGACTTGTTCTTTGGCGTAGTTGCTACCTACTGGCTGCATGGATACGCGGTCTTTGTCTATGCCGGCTTTGCTGAGGTAGTTGAGTAGTAGCTTGGCGCGTTGGTCGGTGATGGTTTGATTGGAGTTGGGGTCTGTTGTTTCGTTGCTGTTTACGAAGAGTTGGATGGAATGCTTGGGGTTCTCCTGTAGGAAAAGCACCAATTTATCTAGCTCTTTGGTAGTAGATGGACTGAGTTTTGTTTTCCTGGTAGGAAAAACGATGGGTTTGAGATCTACCACCTCTCCATTAATCAGGTCTCTTTTGGTGGAATATCCCAATTGAGGCTCGTTGAAAGAGAGTTGTTGGAAGCAGATTTCGTGGAGGTTGGTCTTTTTACCGGTTGCGGCAGCTACGCCCCAGTAGATTTCAGATTCGCCCATGAAGATGTCCGCTACCAAGTCTACTTGTTTATTGACGACTGTTTTACCATCTAATAAAACGCTGAGTATTTGCTTTTCTGGTTCCCAATTAATTCTGAAAAGGTGTGTTTCGCAATCTTCGAGGTTTCCTAAAGTGACTGGACCAGCGAGATTGTATCCAGGATCGTAGTGTTGAATATTTCCTTGGGCCATGACGGCGATATGGTCTTCGACTGGATCGCCAAGATGTAAATTTTGATAAGTATCAATTTCTACACCAAGTGATGGAATCAGCCCCGCAAAACCCATGCCTTCTCCTTTATAGCCTGCGGGTACTTTACGTGAGCTGAAGATGAAAACTAAGCCATCTGCGCCCATCTCATCTTTACAACCAAAGAGAATGTACATCTCCATCTCGAAGGTTTGGAGCAAGGAGATTTTGGGATTGTACCACACGTAGCCGGCCTCCCAATATTGAGCCGTGGTTAGTCGGAAGCAATTGTTGCCAATACTACGGGTACCACCTGCGACGTAGAGGTCGTTGGGATCAACTTCTAGGCTGGTTTGTGCAAAAGTAGGAATAGAAAGTAATAGTAAGCCGGTGATGAATATAAGTAGCCGCATAAAGGTCCGTTTTTGAGATGACGAGGTGGGGAATACTTGACTTTTGCTGACCACCTTGTACTTTCAATATAAGCGAAAATTGCTTTTGCCGAAAGGCAAGCTTTCAAAACAGCCTAATTTTAACAGGGAAAGGAGGAAAATGATCATTTATTTCCTCCTTTTCTAGCTCTGTTAAGCCCAAACTTCTACACTTCTACACTTCTACACTTTGAAGACCCAATACTACTTTATCACATTTTGAACTAATTGACCAGTAACTTTTTCCGAGTCAGCCCCTTAGGTAGATTTTGCCTTTTCTTCCAGTAAATCGTTCCGATAATCGAAAGCGCGATGGTTAATCCGCGATAAAGATTGGCTTCTAAACCTCCAAGGGCATTGTTAGACATGTCAAAAACGCCCCAGTAAAAATTCATTAAAAAATGAAAGCCAATCGGGACCCAAAGGTTGTAATTCCATTCAATGTACAACCAGCTGAACCATAGACTACCGATCGCAGTAACCATGAAAATGCCAACTAGAGACGAAGGGTCATTGCCTTGGTATAAGTGGGCAGAACCGAAAATTAAGGCGGCAGCCAAGCCAGCGGGAATAAATCCCCAGCCTCCCCGACGGAACAATTGCCCAAACAAAAAACCTCGGTAAACCAATTCTTCCACAACGGCAGCTAATAAACAGCCATGTAGAAAGCCTCGCCAAGTTATATTGGGCTGCCAATCTGCACTAAATCCATAGCCTAAGAGCATGGGTAAAGTAGCGATTAGAGGAAAAATAAGGGCACTTGATTTTCTGTATTCTATACCAAATTCAGTACCCAGTTTTTTCCAACCATAAAGGAATAGTAAGGAGATGATGACGGGTGTGATTGGCCAAATAACCTGTGATAACCAGCGCCGTAAATCATAAGGCCACGTTTCTGGCACCAACCCTAAATCCTTTTGCCAACCATAGCCATAATCTCCAATTAAAAATGCGGCAATAATCCATATTGAAAAGACAATTTTATTTTCCATGATTGTTATTTCTTAGCGTTTAAAAAAAAGGTTTAATGTTGAGGAGTACTTAAACTAGCTTGTTGATTACGTTCCATCCAATCCAGCATGTGTTCATAAAGGGCGGGCATATCTTGCTTTGCATTTGTATTTTCGTAATAGGAAATCAATTCTTGATTAAAATCTGAGAAACGATAAAAACCTCGGTAATCATCCATCATATCTTCCACTCTACTGATGGCATAGTCATATTCCCAACCGGAGAATTGTTCCTGAGCGAAAAGGGAATACATGCCCCAGGTCATATACTCTAAAAAGGTATTCATTGAAGAAGTGTAGCCTTGTTTATCGGCATTCCATACTTTATAGTCGGGCATAGCTTGCTCAATACGAGACCGAAATTGATCTGCCATAGGATTGACATAATTGTGGTCGATTTCTGTAAAAACAACTCTAGAATAACCACTCTTTACGCGGACCCGAACGCTATCGGTCATACTACCCAATTGGGCTGGTGGCGCATTTACAAACATCAGTGCTTGGTGGAAGCCTTCTGTGACGCCGTCAAAGCCCATTGTATTGTGAAATCCACCAGTCATTGGAGAGCATAAAATTCGATAAGAAGGGATACGGTTAGGGTATCTTTCTTCTAGCCAGGTCAACATCTGATCAAAATCTCCCAGCTCGTGGTAGTTCTGGATTAGCTGATTGTAAAAGGACTGCTGAGATTCATAAAAAGCTTTGAAATCTGTTTTTTGACTAAAATCGGAGATCATTTTCCTATGAGTCGGAATTAAGAAGGCCTGATTTTTAAAAAAGTACGTCAATATACCTGGCACTCGATAGTCCCCCGTTTTGCGTAAGCGCCCTTGCTCATCCAACTCATAGTTAAGGGAGAGAAAACGTACGGCATGATGATCCAGATCGTAGTTGCCATCCGCAAAGAATTTCTGTAATTCCTGGATCAAAGGGTGAGATTTGTAGGCCCCAAAATGGGTTGTAACAGCTTGGTGGTAATCTTCAAACCGTTTATTTCGGGTTGTTAAATTGGCATCTTTCTCAAAAGCATCGGTTAAGGAACAAGCGATCCACATCAACTCATAGACTTCCGGAATTTCTACCCGAATAGGCTCCTGAAATTTTTCTTCCTTTGTTACTTTTGGATAAAACGTTTCGAAGACCTGATCTTCAACGGCCGTTGGGTTAATAAAATAGAGCAGGGCTAATACACCAAGGATCAAAAGGAGGGATCCTAAAAACCAAGCAATCATTTTAAGTACACGTTTCATATCTGAATTTTTAATTTTCTGTGTTTAATTCACGATTCAAATATAAAAGCTTAGGAAACGCCGTGCTGCTAAAAGGCCCGAATAGCAAGGCGTTGGGATGAATGGTAAAGGCTTTGGGAGGAGTGGAAGGATTACTGGGATGAATGGTAAAGGCTGAGAACAATTATTAGAGTTGATCCAGAATGATTTTGTTTTTAGAGCGGCTGACCGGAACCACTAATTCGTGCTTATCCAGGTGTAATTTATAGCCTTGGGCATTGCCAGAGACTTGGGTTACTTTTTTTAAATTAACAATATAAGAGCGGTGGCAGCGGACGAATTGATCTAATGATAGTTGTGCTTCTATTTTTTGCAAACTATTCCGAATGAGTTCTTTTTTAAGTTTGTCTTCGGATTGAAAATAAACTTCCACGTAGTTAAGAGAGGATTGTAGGAAGAAAATGGCATCCGGGCTTACGGCTAGTTGTTGTTTTCCCTGTTCGTCGGTCAATATTAAAGAGGGTTTAGCAGTAAGGGCTACTTCTTTTGGAGTATCGCGTTGCGCATT
>CAXIDD010000422.1:0-5237 GCA_964021975.1 uncultured Saprospirales bacterium
CCTTTTTTTATTATTATTTAGACGGTCATTTAGATATTTATCCACTTAATCATTCCCTGCACCACAATTTTACTTTCTTTCGGCAGTTTACCTTTGATGGAGACCGTCATCCACTATCGGGCGATCGATTTTTGAAAAACGAGAATGGCCGATTTGTAGATGTTTCTGATGAAGTGGGGATTTATGGAAGCGTCATTGGTTATGGACTTGGAATAGTTACGGGTGATGTCAATTTAGATGGTTGGCCAGACATCTATATCGGAAATGATTTTCATGAGAATGATTACCTCTATGTCAATCAAAAAGACGGCACCTTCAAAGAATTATTGACGGAACAAATGAATTATACCAGCCGCTTCTCCATGGGGGTGGATATGGCTGACATCAATAATGATGGCTGGAATGACATTATTTCCTTAGATATGCTACCCGAAGACCCTAATATTCTCAAGCGTTCTCTAGGAGAGGATGGCTATGATATTTTTAAATTCAAATTGGGCCATGGTTACAACCCGCAATTCGCACGGAACAACCTCCAATTAAATAACGGGAATGGCACTTTTAGTGAAATAGGTGTTTTTGCTGGTGTTTATGCTACAGATTGGTCCTGGGCACCGCTTTTCCTTGATTTCGACGATGATGGCTATCGGGATTTATTTATTAGTAATGGTATTCCACGTCGGATGAATGATATTGATTATGTCAATTTTAAACTGGGTGGAGATGCACAAGCACCGAGCCTTACTCAAAATTCGAAAGAAACAGATGATTTGTCCATTGTAGATCAAATGCCACAAATCAAGTTGCCCAATAAATTTTATAAAAACGACGGGAAGTTGAAGTTTCAGGATTTAAAATCTGAGATTTATAAAAATGCGCCTTCTTATTCAAATGGTGCGGTTTACGCCGACTTTGATCTGGATGGAGACTTAGATTTGGTGGTGAATAATATTGCGGATCAACCCTTCCTTTACGAAAACCTTAAGCCTGAAAATTCAGAAGCAGATCAAAATTATATCAAGCTTGACCTAAAGGGGAGCCCTCAAAATCGGAATGCCATTGGTGCTCGTTTGGTTGTATTTAAAAAGGAAGAACGCTTGATTTTTGAAAATTTTCCCGTAAGGGGATACCAATCTAGCGCTCAGGCCAATTGGCATATTGGACTTGGACCAACGGATGATATTGATTCAATCCTATTGATTTGGCCGGACCTTTCCTATCAGCAATTGGAGGTTAAATACAATCAACTTAATGAAGTTGAGTGGCTAGAAAATGGTGTTGATTTCTCTTTTCAAAAGCTAAAAAAAGGGCTGCAAACTACCTTTAATTTCACTGATCAGACTCAGACAGCCGACTTGGATATCGTTCATGTAGAGAATCCATTTGTAGATTTTAATAGAGAAAAACTAATGCCAATAATGGTTTCAGCAGAGGGACCGGCACTAGCAATTGGAGATTTAAATAAAGATGGCTTAGAAGATTTTTTTGTAGGTTCATCTAAATTTAATCATAGCCAAATCTACTTTCAAACCAAAAGCGGCCAATTCGAAAATGGAACGCCTGATTTACTTAAGCAGGATAGTATTTTCGAAGATGTAGATGCCACGATGGTAGATTTAGATGTGGATGGAGATTTAGACTTAATTGTAGCTAGTGGGGGGAATGAATACCGTGGCAAACAAGAGCCGCTTTTACAGCGTGCCTATATTAATAATGGGCAAGGAAGTTTTAGTGAAAAAATCTATTTTGAAGATTCACATATGACGGCTTCCAAAGTAGCTGCAGGTGATTTTAATCAAGATGGATTAGTGGATTTATTTTTTGCGCCACGTGCTGTCCCCTGGAATTATGGCCAAGTCCCAGAAGCTCGACTATACCGCAATGAGGGTAATCTGCAATTCACAGAGGTGACCGATGATATTGCCCCTGGTCTAAAACAAGCTGGCTTGATGAAAGATGCAAGTTGGGCAGATATAGATGGTGATCAAGATTTAGATTTGGTTTTGGCCCTGGAGT
Source organism: uncultured Saprospirales bacterium (assembly GCA_964021975.1). Taxonomy (GTDB): domain Bacteria; phylum Bacteroidota; class Bacteroidia; order Chitinophagales; family Saprospiraceae; genus DATFKA01. The sequence continues at coordinate 2,017 of CAXIDD010000422.1, forward strand.
GGGGGAGCCTTACCGCATTTATCAATACCAATGGTCAATTTGAAAAGACTACCTTAAATTCAACCAAAGGTTGGTGGAATACCATTTATCCCGCTGATGTGGATGCAGATGGAGATATCGATTTAATTGCGGGTAATTTTGGCTTGAATACCAAACTTAACCCAAGTGAAGCAGAACCTATACGCTTGTATATCAATGATTTTGACGACAATGGACAGGTAGAGCAAGTACTAACTTATTACCTGGATGGACAAGAAATTCCATTTGCTAATTTTGCAGAGCTGACCAAGCAGATGGTTGGCTTGAAGAAAAGATTTTTATATGCTAAAGATTTAGCAGCAGCTTCCATTGAGACTATTTTCGGAAGTCAAAAACTAGAGGAAGCTAGGGTTTTTGAAGCCCAAAGCTTTGCAAGCATTCTATTGGAAAACCAAGGAGATGGTACTTTTAAATCCAAACCCTTACCTGCTCCTTCCCAATGGTCACCAATTAATACCATTGCCCCTTTGGAAGAAAATGCTTTTATGATAGCTGGGAATTTCCTCCATTCCAATATTGAAATGGGCTGGTACGAAGCCAATTATGGACAAGTTCTATCTTTTGATTCGAATCAAGCCATGACCATTGAATCACTAGGAGCTGTTCAATTAAAAGGAGAGGTACGAGCGGTCCGGCCCATTCAAGTCGGAGGCAAGCCTTGTTATTTAGTAGCTATTAATGATGGCCCACTTCGTTTGTTGGAATTAGAAAAGATGCTTCAATAAACGTCATTAAAAAGTGCATAAATTCAAATAAGGCATTTTGATTTTTTTCATAAAAATTAGGCTAAGAATCTTGTTACTCAAGATAATTTTTGACCATTTATATTCATAATAAACAAGCGCTCACATAACTCAATTCAAAGAAAAAATTATTGCTTTACCCATTTCTGAACGAATTGTTGTTGACTGTTTTGAACTTTGATAAAATATACGCCACTACTTAAGTCAAGAGTAGACAGGAATACCGTAGCTTCTAGTTGATCAGGAGTAAATCTTTTTCCTAATACCGTGCGACCTGAAAAATCTACAATGCTAAAATAGATAGGACCTTGAATAGCTGTTTTTTCAAAAATAACATTCAACTGATCTTTTCCTGGGTTCGGGAATACTTTAAAAGCTTCAGTTCCTATTAAGTTAGGACTAGTACTCGTTGAGAGCCCATTGATGTTGACGGTATAATCTTCTACCTCTCCCCAGTAATTGTTACAAGGAGCTGCAACTTGGCTCGTAGCTCGGATATTTCGAACCCTCATAGTAGTTTTACCAAGAATAGCATCCTGAGGGACAAGGATACTACCAGTACTTAAAAAATCTGAATTGTACGTGGTCATATCAATAGCTTCTGATGCTTCAAATTCTTTATTTTGATTATAATCAATCCATGCATAGGCTTGATCAATGTTTAATCCATTACCAATTTGAATACTTAGTTCATAGGTATTTTCAATAACTAATTCTGCTTCTATCTGACGAAAATCTGAATAACTAGACGAGGTACTCGAATGATCAATATTATGGAGCTTTACCTGGTTAATGGAACCAATTGGAACAGATCCTATCGAACCCGTTGCAAGGCAATAGGTCTCACAGGCATCTGGTGCAAGATCATTATCAAGGTCAAGAAGATCATCGCCGTTGGGGCATATATCAAAAGCATCACATATACCATCTTGGTCACTATCTAATCCATTCGAAAACAAACAGGGACTAAGGGGAAGTGCTGCTTCAAATAAAGATCTGCCATAGGTTCCAATTCTTATGGTTTGACTTTCGTATTGAAACTCGATATCTGTGACAGAAGTATGCGGGAGATGGCCATATTCTACCCAATCATCCATGTCTTTATTTTTATAAAAGACACCAGCATCAGTTCCCACAAACAAGGCTTCTTCGTAATTGGGATCTCGTACCGCTTTAATCACCATTGCGGGGACGTTAGGTAGATTGCCGGTGATATTGGTCCAGGAGGTGCCACTGTTGGTACTTTTGAAAACTTTTCGGTCATTTAAATAACCACTAATGGTTACATACACGGTTTCTCTATTGGTAGGGTGTACTTCTATACTAGAGATTCGACCAATTTGAGGGGCACTTGGTTCTCGCCAAGTTGGCATCTCCTCATTGTAAAGGTTGGTGGTCCGAAAAAACCTTCTTTCATCATTTGAAAGGGCATAAGCATATCTGCTATCGCTTGGTGCAATGACTATTTCATCAAAAAGGCCATCGGTACCCAACGAAGGACTGATTGCTTTCCAGGTCTCTCCCCGATCTAGTGAACGATAGATCTTTGAATAGCCTGCGAAAATATTAGAAGGATTATTCGGATCTAAGGTATAAGGAGTAACCCAAGTACCATTCCCATGTGCATCATCAGGAAGGTTACAAGAAATACAAGTACTTTGATCAGGTTCGGTTCGGTTAATTTTACCATATTGATAACTCCAGTACTGGTATTGATCATTGGTAGGATCGATGGCCCCAAACATTCCATCGCCTGAACCAGCATAAAATTGCCAACGATTGCTAGCACTTCGAAAACGAGAGCCACCATCTTGTGTCCCTCCACTGATTAAATTTTTACTTTGCTGGGAAACCGAAATGTCATAATATTGACCGATGAAAAGTCCGGCTGAGAGGTCCTCATATTTTGGGAAACAGGCTCTACAATCGTAACATTCATTTTCTTGAAAGCGGTATAAACCACCATCATTGCAAAAATAAATGTGGCCAGGATCTAGCGGATTATAGGCTGCAAAATGATTGTCTACATGGACTTCTAGTCCAGTAGAATGGCAAGTGATTTTCTCCCAATTGCTTCCATTATCTATAGATTTCCAAGTGTTGACAAAACCACCATAGAGTACATTAGGCTGTGTGGGAGATAGATAAACATAACCCAAATTTCTATTCTCTAAATCTTTAATATCCCGGATAGCTGAAAAAAAGGCACCACTATTAGAGGACTGGTATAAGGATTCATTATCAGAAAAGTAAACCAACTCTGGATTGCTTGGTGTAACGCTTATCCTGAGGCGATCATTGGTGTTTGGAGTGGACCGAATTGATCTGAAGTTCTTTCCACCGTCTGTACTAAGCCAAAACTTGCTATCAGAAGTGTAGTAAATGGTGGAAGGATCTCCCGGCTTAAATTTTAAATCGTAGGTCGGAGCAGTATTGAGC
>CAXIDD010000423.1:0-5235 GCA_964021975.1 uncultured Saprospirales bacterium
GAGCAAGCTCGCGAACGTTTTGGGCCTAAAGTACTACCCGTACAATTTCCTATAAAAGTAGGGGCGGGTTTTAATGCCATTGTGGATGCATTGACGATGAAATTATACGTCTTCTCAGATGACGGTGGTAAGCCGGACAAAATAGCTATCCCTGATTCTTTTATGCCTAGAGCACTTGCCATGCACAATGACTTGGTAGAAGCGGCAGCAGAGAATGAGGAAGGACTGATGGAGAAATTCTTTGAAGAAGGTACCTTAGATGAAGCAGACTTGGCAAAGGGATTAAGAATTGCTATTGCCCAGCAGGAAATATTCCCACTTTTCTGTTGCTCCGCCGAACGCAATATGGGGAGCGGGCGGATTATGGGTTTTATCAATGATATTTGTCCATCTCCTGCCGAACGTAAACCAGTTCTTCTAACGGATGGTAGTCGGCTTGCTTGTACCACGGATGAGGCAACATCTATCTTTATTTTTAAAACCATTTCCGAACCAAGAGTAGGTTTGGTGTCCTATTTTAAAGTCTTTTCAGGCGTTTTAAATGCGGGTGATGAACTGGTGAATGCAGCCAACGGAAGTGTAGAGCGTTTTAGCCAATTGTATCTGGCTAATGGAAAAGATCGAATTCCAGTAGAGTCTCTAAAAGCTGGAGATATTGGTGTATGTCTAAAGTTAAAGGATGCCCATTCTAATAACACACTGAATAGCAAAGGAACTGAACGGATGATTGAACCTATGCATTTTCCACAATCTAGTATTCGGGTTGCTCTAGCTCCTTTAGACAAAGGGAAAATGGAAAAGCTAATGAAAGCTTTGCATACTTTAGAGGAAGAAGATCCGACTTTACACGTTGAGTTATCTCCAACTTTAAAACAAACTTTGCTACATGGCCAAGGTCAATTGCACATTGATATGGTACGACATCGGATCGAATTATTGCATGACATCTCTATGGAGTTTGTTCGACCTAAAATCGCTTATCGCGAAACCATTACCACCATGGCTGATGCACATTATCGGCATAAAAAACAAAGTGGCGGCTCTGGTCAATTCGGAGAGGTACATCTACGGATAGATCCTTATGTTGAGGATATGCCAGATCCAGAAGGCCTCAATGTGAGGCATAAAGAAGTAGAAGTACTACCCTGGGGTGGTCAATTGGCTTTCTATTGGTGCATCGTAGGCGGTAGTATTGATAATAAGTATATGAATGCAATTAAGAAGGGAATCCTACAAAAAATGGAAGAAGGACCACTAACTGGGTCTTCTTGTCAAGATATTCGGGTTTGTATCTATGATGGTAAAATGCACTCCGTAGATTCTAATGATATGGCCTTTATGTTGGCTGCTGGTCACGCTTTTAAAGAAGCTTTTGATAAAGCTAAACCTAAATTGCTAGAGCCCATCTATGACCTTGAAGTTCTTTGTTCAAGTGAGGTCATGGGCGATGTGTTGAGTGATTTGCAAACGCGTCGAGCGATGATCATGGGGATGGATACGGTAGGACATTATCAAAAAATTATGGCACACGTACCTCAAGCAGAAATGTATATGTACTCTAGTACTTTGCGTTCCTTGACTCAGGGGCGAGCCAAGTTTACCAGACAATTTTTGGAGTATAGTCCTGTTCTGCCTGAAGTTCAGGCAGAATTGGTTGCCAATTATCGCTCCAATGCTGTTGAAGCTTAATTGATGAACAATGCTATTATTAAAACGGGCCTTCGGCGTGAGTCGAAGGCCCGTTTTATATAAAAAGCTAAGCGCAATAAGTTCTACTAAAACTCCGCATTCCCCGGCGTACGTGGGAAGGCAATCACATCTCTAATGTTACCCATACCCGTAATAAATTGCACGATTCGTTCAAAACCTAATCCAAAGCCAGCGTGTGGCGCACCACCAAACTTACGCAGCTCCAGGTACCAAGCTAGCTCTTCTTCTGGGATGTCGAATTCTGCCATGCGTTGTTTAAGGACATCGTAGCGTTCTTCTCTTTGAGAACCACCGATCACTTCACCGATACCAGGGAATAAAACATCCATGGCAGCTACCGTTTTTTGGTCATCGTTGAGTCGCATATAGAAGGCTTTGATCTCTTTCGGGTAATCTCGTACAATAACGGGTTTCTGGAATTTCTTCTCTACCAACCAGCGCTCGTGCTCTGATTGCAGGTCGATGCCCCATTCTACATCATACTTGAATCTTCCTTTTTTATATGGCTTTGAGTTACGGAGTAGGTTAATGGCATCGGTATAAGTGATGCGTTCGAATTCATTCTCCGCTACAAAACGGAGCGTATCGATCAAGCCCATTGGTCTGCGCTCTTCCTTTTTCATATTTTTCTCCAGATCCTGAATACGTTTATCTAGGAACTCCAGATCATCAAGGTAGTTGTCAAGGATGTAGCTGATCAGGTATTTCACAAAATCTTCGGCTAGGTCCATGTCATCATGAATATCATAGAAAGCAACTTCCGGCTCGATCATCCAAAACTCTGCCAAGTGACGGCTAGTGTTGGAGTTTTCTGCACGGAAGGTGGGGCCGAAGGTGTAAACTTTACCCATTGATAAAGCACCAATTTCGGCTTGCAATTGGCCAGAAACGGTCAAGTTAGTGGCTTTACCAAAGAAATCCTGACTGTAGTCTACTTTTCCGTCCTCGGTCTTAGGAGCAGCGTTAGGATCAAAAGTGGTTACCCGGAACATTTCTCCAGCACCTTCCGCATCACTACCTGTAACGATTGGCGTATGCATGTAATAATATCCTAAATCGTTGTAATATTTATGGATCGCATAAGCAATAGCATGACGAATGCGGAAAACCGAGCTAAAGGTATTCGTCCGCATTCTGAAATGCGCCTGCTCCCGCAAGAACTCCATGGTCTGTTTCTTGGGTTGTAGTGGGTATTCTTCGGGTGCACTGTCGCCAAGAATTTCTATTTGTTCGGCGACTAATTCTACACTTTGGCCAGAACCCTGTGATTCTACCAATTGCCCAACTACTGAAATACAGGCGTGGAAAGTAATGCGCTTCAGTAGCTCCTCGTCAAATTTTTCGAAATCCACGACGACTTGCAACGTTTTTGCAGAAGTTCCATCATTGAGTGCAATGAAACGATTAGAGCGGAATGCTCTTACCCAGCCTGATAATTTATATTGTTCGCCCACTTTGGGTGCAGCTAAAAGGGCTGAAATTTCAGTTCTCTTCATGACTTTGCGGATTGTTGAATTTTTTAACGAATAATTAGATTAAGATTAGCTTAGACAACGACTTCTTGTGAGGAATCGTTCCCCAAATAGCTAATTGGGCCGCAAATTTACAAAAAGGTATTTGTAAGTTAGATAAGAGTGCCTAAGCTTTTTTGAACCATATAAGGAATATAAGGTCATTTAAGCTTTTTAAAGCACTAAGACAAGCGTTGGCGCTGTGTCTCATAAAGCATAATTCCAGCGGCTACGGATACATTAAAAGAATCTGCCTGGCCTACTTGCGGAATGATAAAGCATTCATCCGCCTGTCGAGCTACAGGTTTGGTGATCCCTGAACCTTCGGAGCCTAAAACAAATGCAGTCGCTTCTTTGAGGTTTAGCTCATAAATGGGTTTGGTAGCTTGTAAATCACTGGCCAAAACTTGTACGCCTTCCCCTTGTAGGAAATCGATGGCTGCTATGATATTATTTTCGCGACAAACGGGGATACGGGCTAATGCTCCTGCGGATGCTTTGATAGAGTCTGCATTAATTTGAGCAGATTTCCGAGTGGGAGCAATAATTGCATCTACACCACACAGTTCTGCGGACCGGGCAATGGCGCCAAAATTTCGGATATCGGTCACGCCTTCTACAATCACAAAAAGGGGATGCTCCGTTTTTGCAGCAATTTTTGGATAGAGGTCCGCAATCGTATGATAGCTAATTTCACCCATAACAGCTACTACACCTTGATGGTTACCGTTAGCCATGCTAGAGAGTTTCTCCTTGGGAGACATTAAAATGGGAATATTACGAGGTTTGGCCAATTGGCGTAGAGTAACCTCCAATTCACCACGTGTGCCTTGCAATAAAAAGATTTTATCGATGGATAAGCCAGCTTCTAGTGCTTCGATGACTGGGTGTCGACCGAAGATGATATTTTTATTATTTGTCATAATCGATACCAAAGTTCGTATTTTTTCTCGCAAGCACAACAGAATCCACTATATTTTTATTTCATTACAAACCGTTCTTATAATAAGCCTAATATCAACATCTACAAACCCATTCATTTATTGCAAATTTGACTACAATCTTAATTAACCATGATGAATCTGAACGAAAAGGATTTTACAACTATCCAAGATGAAAATCCTTTCACCCAGAAACGCCTAACCAAGCAAATTTTGCTTAGTTGTTTATGCTTATTTTTCTTTTCTCCCGCTGTTTTTGCTCAACAAAGTGCTCAGGTCCTAGCACGTGAGCATTTGCTAGAACGCAGTATTCAGTTTGAGCAATCGCCTAGTGACCTTAGTGATTTAGTGATTTCTGATTCGTACACCACCCAGCATAATGGAGTGACGCATGTTTATTTCAAGCAGCGATATGATGGCGTTGAAATATTTAATGCGCTTTCTGGGGTTCATGTAAGTAAAGGAACGGAAGCGAAAGTTTTCTTCAGTACCAATCGTTTTTACAATAATTTATCAGAAAGAGTAGAAAGTAGCGCTCGTAGGATTCAAGCTTTTGATGCTTTGCAAGTGGTTAGTAGAGATTTAGGTATCCCGATCACAAAAACACCTCAGGTGGTAAGTAGAACCACTAATAAAACAGTGTTTGAAGTAGCAGAGCTATCCAATAGCCCCGTTCCTGCGGAGCTGACCTACTGGCCAACTACTAAAGGAAAATTGCGATTGGCTTGGAATGTCCGGATAGATGATCCACGCAGTGCCGCTTGGTGGCAGCTTTTTATAGATGTGGAGAATGGTCAGGTTTTGGATAAAAAAGATGGGACCATCTACTGTACGTTTGAGGATACACCGCTTGGTGTTTGTTTAGATACAGAGCACTTGCATACCCAACAACAATCCATCATTAGCGAAGAAATAGCAGATGGTGCGGCTTATAATGTTTTTCCTATTCCTGTTGAATCACCTATTCATGGTGAGCGAGAAATGGTTATGAATCCAGCAGACCCGATCGCTTCTCCTTTTGGCTGGCATGATACCAATGGACAAGATGGCCCAGAATTTACAATTACACGTGG
>CAXIDD010000424.1:0-5229 GCA_964021975.1 uncultured Saprospirales bacterium
AAATCAATACCAAAGAACCTGTAGTAGTTGGGTATAAAGTTGAGCCCCAAATGGAAAACGGGATGGACATTGGCGAAGAATTCAAAGATTCGAAGTTCTGGTTTGGACCTAAAGGGAATACCAAGCAGGTTGATCCTCTGGTAGTGGTAGATGGAATTGCAAAAGGATTGCACAGTAAGGTGGCTAAGAATTATGCTGAAGGAAGTATATCTATGGTCCGTTTTTCTGGCCCAACAGCTGAATTATCTAAACAATTTGGCGCTCCAGCAAAAGATGGAGTCATACACGTAGATACCAAAGAAGCAATTGCCAAAGCAAAAGAACAAGCCAAAGGAACTGCTCCTGCTTTCCAAACTGAACTAGAAGCCAGCTTAAAAGTATTTCCAAATCCATTTGGAAAAGAAACACGCATCAACTTCAATCTACCAGAAGCTGCCCGTACCAAAGTCAGCGTATTTAATGCACAGGGGCAATTGGTGAAAGTATTGCAAGATGAGCAATTACAAGCTGGATTGCATCAAATAGACTGGAACTCCGAAAGATCACCCTCCGGAAACTATACCATAGTTATTGAAAGCCTAAATACTCGTATTTCTAAAACTATTATTAAGCAGTAATTCTGATGAATCGATAAAATCAATTCGTCAGAAAGTGAGTTTTTGATTTCTCTTTTTATGCTCCGCCGTTTAAATCCCCCAGATTTACGCGGCGGAGTTTCTATTTTGGGGATTTAGTAGTAAAATAGGTATTACTCGTCTATTACTCCCGCACTTTTCACGTCTTTCGGTTGCAATCACTAGCCATCTGCCTGTATCTTAGTCATCAAATCCGACTATCGTGAGAAAGATTGTTACACTAATTGTATTAAGTACAGCTTTGGCTACAGGTGCTTATCATGGTTTGAAAGATGTATGCAGGCCCGTTTGTGATATTAACTTGTGGCAGTCAAAGGTTATCCTAGAGAAAGTCTATGTAGATTTTAACCAGGATGGCTATTTCGATAAATCTGAATTGAGGCGTAATTATCCCGTCTCTAGACAAGACATGGCACTGATTACGTTTAAAGATTATGGCTCTCGTTATTTATGGATATATCCTCCAGGAAATAAACAGCCAAAGTATCAAATTAAAAGTCGTGATTTAGGACTTGGAAAATTCACCCGACTGTATCTTCCCCAAGAGTTACTAGAATGTTGTTTTGTAGAAAAAGGGGCCAGCCGACGGAAAAATGAAAAGCAAAAACCTGGGAATAATCCAAAAATCCAAAAAACCTTGATTCGGATGGACCAAATCCAGCAGGCCAAATTAAATAGCTCTAATGAATTGGAAATTGTAACCTCCAATCTAGGAACTTTCGTCTTACAAAAGGATCGGGCAAGATTAGAAAAGGGCAGAATCCAGCAGTATCGACTGTGTAATTGTTAGGGCTGTAAATTACCCAATCATTATATCAAAAAATCACAAAATAATAATATGAAAAAGAAAGCAAAAGCAAATCAAATTATCCAAAACCATGCATGGTTTGCTACCGTTCCGGGTTTTATTCCTGTATTCCTGCTCGATACGATTAGTATCACCGCCATTCAATTGGATATGATCAAAAAACTGTGTCGACTCTATGGTCGTGATTATAGCGAAGAGAAAGGAAAATCCATTACCATTGCTTTATCTAGTACTCTAACTGGTCGACTACCCGGCTATGTTTTCCGCAGAAGTTTAAAGGCTATCCCTGTTGTGGGTTGGGCCATTGGTGGCTTAACTATGTCGGCCTTAGCAGCGGCTTCTACTTATGCCACTGGAGCAGTATTTAGAGAGCATTTTAGTAAAGGTGGAACCCTTGAGAATCTAGATGCAGAGAGCTTTAAGAAGTTTTACAAAAAAGAAATGAAGAAAGCTCAAAAAATGGCCAAAAAAGCCTCTGAAGAAATCAATGATGAGGTAGAAGACTTAAAAAAGGATATTAAAGATACTCTAGATGATTTGACGGATAAAGATTCTCCGAAAGAAGATTAGTCAGTTATTTTAATCCGACTATAAAAAATAGAGGAGCAAGCCTTGGTTGACTTGCTCCTCTTTTTGTTTTATAAATAATAAGCTGGAATGCCTAATTATTCTGGACTATAAACTTCTTACTGTTCCGATCACTTGGAGCCGTTAAATACAAGAAGTAAAACTTAGAAGCCAAATTCAAATAGCTTTTTAAGGCTTTATGTTTAAGTATTTTTCAAACCAAGACATGATTCTTGGACTCACTGCCATCTGTAATTTAGGTTCTCTCGGGCCGTGTGGCGTTCTCGGTAAAACGATCATTTCGGTATCAATACCTCTACGTTGAAGCGCTACATAAAATTCTTGTCCTTGTGTAAAAGGTACCCGAAAATCATTTTGCCCATGGATAACTTGTGTTGGAGTTTCTACATTTTTTATTCGATACATAGCAGAGTGCTTCTCATAGGTCTCGTAATCATCCCAAAACTCTCCGCCCATGTGGCCAACTAGGTAGTCGGGGATATCAGTAGTAGTAGTCATGCTAATTAGATTGGGTAGACCTGCCCCCATGCTGGCTGCTTTGAATCTGTTGGTTCTAGTCACCAAAAAGCTGGTCATATAACCGCCGTAACTCCAGCCCATGGCCACTTGTTTGTCTTCATTTACCTTGCCTTCGGCAATTAATTTATCCATACCACTCATTAGGTCTTCATAATCCCCAAAGCCCCAATCTTTAAAATTGGCATAGCGGAATTCCTTCCCATAGCCGGTGCTTCCTCTAGGGTTTGGACGTAAAACAAAAAAGCCCTGCTCCGCAAAATACTGGGTTAAATAGATAGAAGGAGCTCCTGTAAAGCCTTTGCTAAATACGCCGCCGGGACCACCGTGTATTTGTAAAATCCCTGGATATTTTTTGCCTGCTTCGTAACCAACGGGATAGGTTAAAAGCCCTTCGATTTCTAAGCCATCTTTAGACATCCAGCGAATAACTTCTGTTTTACCCATTTTTGGTAATTCAATCTCAGAATTATGCTTGGTAAGCACTTTTGGTGAAGCATTCATTACTGACTTGAAGTATACTTCAGCTGGCTGATCAGGTGTTTGATAAACAAAAGCCATCGCGCCCGTATTTGGGATATAATCGCTGGCACCGCTGGTTCCCTCTAAAGGGAATAAGGGCTTGGCTTTACCTTCGCCTTTTTGCCCCTTTAGGACATCTCCAATTGGCAGCAACATCGCTGTTCTGGAAGTTTTAAAGGCCTCCGAGAAAACTAAATTTTGTCCATCACTGGTCCAGCCCATTAAGCCTGCACTTCGGTCCGGTGTGTGGGGTAGAGGTGTCAATTTCCCACCTTTTGCAGATACTAAAAATAGATCACCTAAACCAATGGGTTCCGGTTGGCCACCATCAGAGACGAAGGCAATCTGATTTCCATCTGGCGAGAATTTTGGATTTCCATCACTACCCGCTTGGTCTACTAAGGTTTGAATAGCTCCACTATCCGCAGATACTAAGGAAATGTCATAACCCCATCTGGCCGTATTAATTTTAGGATCTGGTTTGTGATCAAAAACGATACTTTTGCCATCTGGAGCCCAATCAAAATTGTCGACATGGAAATCTCCGTTTGTTAAACGTTGTACCATTCTTTCTTTCCCTTTTTCGGCTTCAATCCTTATGGTGTACAAGTGGCTGAATTTATAGTTTTTATCTACGTCAATAACGTAACGTTTCTCTTTTTTTGCTAATTCTTCCTCTTTAGAGTCTGCATTATTGGCGGTGAATGCAATGTGCTTACCATCTGGCGACCAGGCAAAGCTCCTAATACCTGTTTTTGATTCGGTCAATTGCTCCGCTTCACCTCCCATTAACCGCATCAGCCAGATCTGAGTCTTACCGGTACGATTAGCCGTAAATGCGATATGTTGACCATCTGGAGAGAATTGAGGGTTATTGCTCGACTTTTCTCCTTTGGTGTATTGTACATTCATACTGCCATCTGTGGCGGCTACCCAAATTTGATTGAGGTACTCGGATTTTTCACCTTCCATGACGGCTTCCCGGACGGTATAGGCTACATATTTACCATCTGGAGATAGATTGGTACCGCCAAGCGATTTGAATTGCATGCTAAATTCTGGTGTCCATTGCATTTCATTTTCCTGCGCATAGGAAACCAGCGTAATACTAAAGATTAAAAGGAGGGTAATTATATTTTTCATAATTCAGGTTTTGTGATAAAAAATAAGCTAGGCCAGCATAAAGCAAAGAGACTACGCTGAATCCTTTGTTTTATCTAGCCTAGCTATTTAAGGGCTTTATAAATTATTAAAGAGTCGGATCATTATTGTTGACTAACGAACCGATCTTCTTTATCCAATTTTTTATTCCACTTTGGAATCATTTCATCCATTAGCTTCTCCGTTCGTTTAACCAATTTACTTCTGGTTGCACTATAATAGCTAAGTTGTGATGCTTGATCTGCAGTCATTGGACCCATCCAACCTCCTAGTTGTCTGTATACAGAACCCGTCCGACTCAATAACTCATCGTACATTCGATTCAGTTCTTTTATTTCCGCTGAAGCGGCCTCATTAATAGTTTTCTTTTCTTCTTGTAGGGCTTCCATTTTCCACATTAAAGGACGAACGACTTTCATATCTTTCACAATTTGACCATACAAGTCACCAATCTTGAAAAGCTCTTTTGTCCATGCTTTGCGCACCGCTAGATCAACATCAACTCGAGGATCATCTTCAATTAAAAAGCTTTGTTGGTAAATTTTACCATTCACTTCGAGTTCGGCTATATAGCGTCCAGGATCAGCCATAGGACCGCTCATTCCTCTACTGCGCCAGCGTCTACTTGCCCCCTCTTCTTTTGCTTTTGGGTTGCGAGGTGCACTAGGAAAAGCTTCATGATTGAAATCCCAATATACTCGATTGATTCCCATAGTGGTATCTGCGCTTATTTTTCTAACCAATTCGCCGTCTAAGGTTTTAATGTTTAAGCTAATATCATCCTTAGCGACAGCATCTTTCAAATAGTAATCAATGACTGCACCGCGTCTAGGATTTTCTCCACGGAAGATCATATCTCCAACGTGCGCTCCTTTGCGGGTATAATTGATCATTTGGGCCCTTGGAATACTGAATAACTGAACGGCCTTATTGCTTTCCCATTCTTGTAAAGCATTTAGGTTATCTAAGATCCAAACACCTCTACCGTGGGTAGCTAAA
>CAXIDD010000425.1:0-5224 GCA_964021975.1 uncultured Saprospirales bacterium
AACGGTACTAAAAGGATATACCGAGGCAGTTGTTGAGGTCAATTTTAATGAGGAAGGTACGGTCATAAATTGCGAACTAGAAAACAATACGCGTTTCTTCTGGGATTTAGCTAAACGACTTTTAAAAACCCAAAAAATTGAAAAGAGGTCATTAACTTCTAAGCTAGAAGGAGAAATTGGCCGGTCAAGAGACCAAGAATTGGCGATGGTAAAAGCTGCATCTGGCCAATTAGAGCTTTGGAGTTTAAAAAATAATCAAAAGATTAAGGTATTAGGAGATGCTGATGCCATCGCTCCTAATAACACCCGAATAGTTAGGGTTGATTTTTCACCGGACAAAAGCAAAGTGTTTTTTTACTGCAATTTAATAGGTAGAAGGGCCAGTATTACGCATTTACTTTGGGATTTAGAAGCAGGAAAAGGCTCATACCAAGTACCCATTTCACTCAATCGGGGGAGTGCGAATAGTGTCGCATTTTCTCCAGATGGAAAATATTTATTAATTGGACATACAGATGGGGAAGTCTCCATACATGACATCCAAGAACAAAAAGAACTCAATCGTTTTCAGGCGCACGACAATGACATCCGTCAAATCAGTTTTGCTACTAAAAAAAACAAGCTGTTTATCACCAGTACGAATGCCGGAGACGGAACGGTCAAACTCTGGGAATTAGGAAACGACAAGGCACTTGCATCGCTAATTAATCTTGGAGATGAAGATTGGGTAGTCGTAGGTAGTGATGGATTATTTGATGCTTCTCAAGGAGCCATGCAATTGTTATTTTATGAAGTAGAAAATAATGGGAATACAGAAATTGTAGAGCTCGAACAGCTCAAAGCAAGGTACTACGAACCAGGTTTGTTACAGAAGATTTTGGGCATGTCCGATGAGCGCATTCGTTCGGTAGAAGGACTGAGGGAGATTCCACTTTATCCGAGTGTTAATGCACAAATAGAAAATGATCAACTCACCATTTCTCTAGGAGCCAGAAGTGGTGGCATTGGAAAGGTAAGTTTGTTTGCTAATGGTAAAGAAATAGAAAATGACCTTAATCCACAAAGACAAACTTTTGTCAATTATGATCTTCGGAAAACCCATCCATTTCTCATTCGCTCTTCTGGTGCTAAGAACACCATAAGTTTGCGGGTATTTAACCAGGAAGGTTGGCTTAAGAGTGGGGCAATAGATATTCCTTATCAGCCTACCGTTTGGGCTAGAGGCAGCGGTAGCTCTGATGCTACTGCCACAGGCCCACAAGATCCCAGCATGTACGTGCTCACAATCGGTACGTCTAATTACAATGGAGATCGTTTAGATTTGAATTACGCGGATCAAGATGCGACCATTATGGCCCGTGCCATTGAAGCCGCTGGTGGAAGGCTTTTTCCGAAAGGGGAAAAACTAAAAATCTATTGCCTGACTACCGCAAACCAAGATTCTACGGGTTTAGAAAATACGAGTGTAGAATGGCGTTTTGCTACTAAAAAAAATATTCAAGTGGTGTTGAAGAATCTGCAAGCTAAGGCAAAACCAGAGGATATTATCGTGCTTTATTTATCGGGCCATGGTTTGAGTTACGGTACTGGCGAGGCCAATCAATTTTATTACCTCACGCATGAAATTAGCTCAGAAGATATGCTGAGTAGTGCAGATGCCCGCCAGCAGTACACGGTCTCCAGTGGCGAATTAACGGAATGGATGAAGGCCATTCCCGCCCTAAAACAAGTATTGGTCATAGATGCGTGTAATTCAGGTAAAGTGATAGAGGAGCTAAGTTCTGGAACTCGAAACCTGAATAGTAGTCAAATCAGAGCATTAGATCGGATGAAGGACCGCACCGGAATGTTTGTGCTCTCAGGAAGTGCAGCCGATAAAGTAAGTTACGAAGCCAGCGAATTTGGTCAAGGGCTGTTAACTTATTCGCTGCTACAGGGTATGCGTGGTGTAGCTACTCGCCAAACCGCGGATGGAAACTACGTGGATGTTATGAAACTTTTTCAGTATGCCCGGGATGAAGTGCCGCGTCTGGCAGAGAGTATTAGTGGGATTCAGACGCCCATGCTCGCGTTCCCAAACCAAGGCGCGAGTTTTGATATCGGCATTGTGGATGGCAGTGTAGACATTCCAATTGCCAATAAAAAGCCTGTAATTATCCGCTCCAAATTTCTGAACCAAGAAACGCTGGAAGACGATTTAGACTTGGAAGGAAAGTTAGAAGCTATTTTCCGTCAGGAGACAGAAAAAGGAAAGAATGCCGACTTTATTTATGTCAATGTTCCAAAGTATCCAGGGGCTTTTAAACTAAGTGGTTTGTATACCAAGGATGGCGATAAGATCACCATCAATGTAAAGCTTTTTGAAGAAGGCGGAGCAACGCAAACCCTGGAAATCCCTGCTACTGATAGCTCCGACCGATTGATTAAGTTGATTTCTAGAGTGGTCAAGAAGGGTTTAAAATAGCAGTAATGACAGTTAGTCAATACTTGAAAAAAACTACCAATATTGATTGTTATAGCCTTGATGTGCTTTTCCTGTGGAAACGGAAGTAAATCAATACCTGCTATACTCTCGGAGGAGAAAGAGACACCTAAGACTGCTAATATTACTGAAGGTCAACAAAGTGCGGTAAACTCTAATGGCAAGTTCATTGCAATAAAAGAGAATGATGATTGAATTTACTAAATCAACAATGTCGAAAATTAGAGGAACACTATATTGTTGAGCAAAACCGAAGTTCCCCGTTTTTACTTGATTTTATCTACTGAAACTTAAGGGAGATTGCCGAAAATCCTTAATAGAGTAAGCACCATATCAATTCCGATTTATGAAACTCACATATGCTACCTTATTGTTCATCCTACTTTGCCCCATGAATCTTTGGGCACAAGAGTTCGTTAACGACATTATTATTCCTCCTCTCATCAATGATGATGACTACCACCTCAACGCCATTGAAACTGAGCACAATTTCAACCCTAATGGCAGCGATTCACTAAACACCATGGTGAAGACCTTTGCCTTCGAAGACGCCAAGAATCCAGGGACGACTAGTATTCTCGGTCCTACGATTAAGTGGGGCTATCTGCGCGACCTGACGCCTACGGTAACCAACCAACTCAGCGAAGTTACCACTTGCCACTGGCACGGTGCTCACGTACCGCAATTTGCCGATGGAGGACCCCATCAGCGCATACAAGCTGGTGATACCTGGAACCCATTTTTCAAGGTCTTGGATAAATCCGCTACCATGTGGTACCATCCACATGCTATGGACCTTACTTACCGCCAAGTCCAAATGGGCATGTCGGGTATAATCATAGTGGAGGACCCTATCGATGGGCAGGATGATCCTACCCTCAGCTTTTGGCACGATATCTTTCCAACTAATTATGGAGTCGATGACTTTCCTTTGATTTTCCAAACCAAGAAGTTTATACGGGACGATAATGGCGATATTGCCATTAAGACGGATTTGGGTTTCAAGGATGATTATTACTATATGGTTAATGGCATTGTTGATCCGGTTCTTAGAGTCCCTGCCGGTATGATTCGCTTGCGCTTACTCAATGGGGATGGAAAATTCTCCTTTAACTTCAAGTTCAAAAATGCAAATGGTACAACCTTCCCCGCTCAAATGATAGCCACGGATGCTGGTTACCTACCGCGAACCTATCGAATGGATAGCATCCTGATGTCTCCCGGCGAACGAACGGAGTTTTTACTCGATTTGCGCGGCTTCCCTGTAGGAACGGAATTCTTTGTGGAAAATGGAGTTGACGGTATTCCTGAAGGGATCATTGGTAACGAAGCGCTTACTAATGGCTATGCGCAAAACCGTAATCTGCTCAAAATAGTTGTTGACGGTAGTAATGTTGTACCAAGCCCGATTATTGCTTTTCCTCTTTCAGTATTCCCATCAGAGAAGCCCCCATTAAGTCAGGTTACGCGGGAGCGTACCAAAACCCTCCGCAAGGATAAGTTTGATGTCAGCCCCAACCCACTTTTTAATATCGATAGCACCCTGATGGACATGATGGTCGTCAACGATGTTGTAAAGGTCGATAGCACAGAGCTATGGACTATCGACAATAAGACGAACCGTGGCCACCCCTGGCACATCCACGATACCCACTTTTGGGTAACGGAAGTTATTGATGCGGATGGCACTCCTCTAGATAAATCTGGCCATCCTGAATTATTTGAAGGACCTAAAGACAATGTCCTTGTTCAGCCGGGCTGGAAGCTAAGCTATATCGCTTCTTTTCCAGATTACGGTACCCAAGTAGCGCCCGATAGCTCTTACATGTATCACTGTCACATCCTGCCTCACGAGGACAATGGTATGATGGGACAATTCGTGGTCTGGAACGGCATTGGTAATGGTTTTCCTACCTCCGTTCGTGATAATAAGCTTTCTACTATTCGGATGGAAATATTCCCTAATCCTGCTCATGAAGTCCTTTACCTTGACGGTACTACCACGCAGGAAAGTACCTTGGATTTTATCGACATGAGTGGCCGATTGGTGAAAAAGCTTCGCCTGCCCGCTTTTGATGGGGCCATTGAGCTAAGTACTGCTGGCCTGCCGTCAGGGATGCTTATCATGGACTGGCAGACCTCTGAAGGGCGTGGCGTCAGTCGGGTTTTAATAAAATAATAAAAAAAGCTAACTACGATAGCCACCAACTCCATCCTTTAAATTTATAAAATGCAGCAAAGGTTCTGAGGCGTTTCAGGTAATCTATACCAGCTGGTGTAGATTACCTGAAATCTCATTTTTAAAATAATTACAGCGGTGTAAATTTTATCTTTTCTCACCTTAGCTTTAGCAAAAGGACTTTCAAAGTTTATTCCAAACGCTTACGTATTCGATTTTATCTAATTGATACTAGAGTCCGCCCTCGGTTATTTGATTTTAATGGTCTTATTTTTCTTTATATTTTATACTTTGAAATTGCGGCATCGCTTTGATTTACTGTTATATCTATTGTTACTTGCGCTCAGTATCGTTTTTGTGGAAAAGATTGTTTTTCTACAACATTTGCTGAGTAAGAAGCTATTTGAATTAAACAGTATGATTTTGTTATTACCCTTTTTAGTCCACTTTTCGCCTGCCTGCTGAAGCTTCAGCGCAGGCAGGTTGGCAAAATCCTTCCCGAAATAAATTCGCATGTGCGTCAAGTTAAGCAAAAAAAAGAGCTGCTTAAGCTATATTTGAGT
>CAXIDD010000426.1:0-5223 GCA_964021975.1 uncultured Saprospirales bacterium
GGCCGAACCCAATTATTTAGGTTCAGCCGTTTTTTCATAATCGCTTCCTCAAGAAGACACTTTCTATTTGAATTGCGAATTAATGGCCCAGTCATATATGCGGTCTCCTAAATAGTTTCTTACAAAGACCAGTGGTTTTGCTAATTTCCCAGCGGTGTAACGCGTTTTAGGTTTGCTGGCATTAACAGCTTTAGAAATGGTGTTCGCAATCACAGATGGTGGTGAAGAGGCATTCTCCTTTTCATAAGAATCCCTGATACTTTTAGCCATACTTTGGGTGATTTTTTTATAAGGCCCGTCTCCAGATCTTTTAAGCATAGGTTCCAGCATCACCTCCCCAAATTCGGTAGCGATGGCTCCGGGACGAATCACCACTACATCAATACCAAAGGGCTTAACTTCCAAACGAAGACAATCACTCCAGCCTTCTAAGGCATGCTTTGTTCCATGGTACCAAGCACCTAATGGCATATAAATTCGGCCTCCCATCGAGGAGACGTTGATGATCTGCCCACTACTTTTCTCCCGCATGTGGGGCAGGACAAGCTGAGTCATCCGGGCCAATCCAAAAATATTGACTTCAAATTGGCGCCGTGCGTCCTCAATGGATGTCTCTTCAACTGAACCATAAATGGCATAACCTGCATTATTGATCAAAGTATCAATACGGCCTTCTTTTTCGATGATTTGTGCAATGCCTTTTTCCATGTCAGTATCCTTAGTGACATCCATTTGTAGACTGTGCCCTCCAGCATCTACAAGGTCTTGCATTTTTTCAATCCTTCTGGCAGCACCATATACCGTATGGCCTTCTTGTATTAATTGCAGCGCGGTTGCTTTTCCAATCCCGGAAGAAGCACCAGTGAGGAGAATTACTTTTTTAGTTGGCATAATTATTTATTTTAGAGTGAGTACTTACTTTTTATTGTATTAAAAAATTACAATTTATATTTTTTGAATAAAAAATCAAGATGTTGCTCGTAATGAATACGGCCATCACGCATGATCCCTAAAGCGATACCGTCCATCAGTACTACGAGTAATTCCGCTTCTAATTTTGGATCTGAATAATCTAATGATTGGAAGGCCCAAGTCAACTTATCAATAATAGGCTGCATTTTCTGAGGGTTCTGATATTCTGTTTGCCATTTCAATTTATATTGCAATTTCCAGAAATCAAAGTCCGAATCATCTATCTGATAAGGCAATTCAATGGTCATTCGGAGGACTTGAGCAGGATTGGTTTCAAATAGAACAGGTGCAAATACTTGATTCAATTTGCTTTCTGCTGCCAACATGATGGCATTTAGTAAGCCTTTTTTATTTTTGAAATGCCGAAAGATTAGCCCTTCAGATACGCCTGCTTGCTTAGCAATCTTACTAGTAGCCGTCGCATTATAGCCATCATTGGCAAAACGCTCTAGCGCAACTTGAAGAATTTTATCTTTTTTGGCAGACATAAATATTTATAAGTGAGTAGTTACTTACAAAAGTAAGTACTTTTTATTACTTATGCAATAGACTACCATATAAGAATAGCTATGCTTTCTTACTCAAAAGTCTTGACTACTTGATTAATTTGTTGGAGGATGTCATTGTGCCGCTCATTGAGTGAGTTGTCGAGCAATACCAGACAAGTTTTATTATCCATACGCCGGATAATAGCGGTGCGTGCGCCAAGCCACCCGCCATTGTGCCAGACCATTTGTTCATTGGCAACGGTCCAACCAAAGCCATAGTCTGAGTCTGTTCCATTGGCGAGGGTAGGTGTTTGGAAAGCTTCCTTTAAATTTTCAGCACTAATTAGTGTATTACCATACCAAAATTGATCCCAAATTAAGAAGTCTTCTATACTGCTAAATACGGCTCCATCGCCTGCCACACCATCCAGCCAGCTTGGACTCATTGGTACTGCCTTAATGATATTCATAAAGCTTTTGGTCTTATTTGGAAAAGTAGATTCAGTAGAGAATAAATTCCAGACGCGCGTATTTTTCATCTGAAGTGGATCAAATAAGTTTTCTTGCATGAATTGTTCGAAGGACAGACCACTAATGCTTTCAATTATGGCAGCTAATAGCACATATCCCGTATTATTATAAGCATAGACTGCTCCCGGAGCAGCTAGTGCCTCCTCTGGATAGGTCTTCATCAAATGAGCCACTTCACTAATACTTAGGGTGTCTCCTAAGGTTTCTTTGTGTTGATCTGCGAGATCCATGTACAAGTCAGGCATACCAGAAGTATGCGTTAATAAATGCCTTACTGTAACTCCTGGATAGGGAAATTTTTCTAAATAGGTGTTCACTGGTTGATCGTAATCTAATCGTTCAGCCTCGTGCAAAAGCATAATACCAGCCGCTGTGAATTGCTTAGATACAGATGCTAATCGGAAAGCGGACTGTGGTGTAAGCGGTGTATCTTTACGAAAATCTGTATAACCATAAGTTTTCATCAAGAGAGGCTCACCAGATTTAGCAATCAAAATACCTCCATTAAACTTATTTTTACTTTCCAACTTTGCTAGCCATTGATCAATAGCTTCTATTTTTTCAAACTGACTACTAGCTTGATCAACCTCCAGCTTAGGAACTTTCATAAAAAAATAAGCCCAGCCAAAAATTAGTCCCCCTAGGACCACAATTACAAAGGAAACGATCAAAATAATTCTTGCTGTTTTACTCATAACGCAAAGACTCAATCGGATCTAAACGAGAAGCTTTGACGGCAGGATACAAACCAGAAACCAAACCAACAATGGAACAAGTAATGAAAGCAATGGTGATCCATGCCCAGGGGAAAACAAAAGTTCCTCCTAATCCGGCGCTAACTCCAACACCAGCCATTACGCCAAAGAATATACCAACCAATCCACCAAGCAAGGAAATGACCACCGCTTCGGCTAAAAACTGAAGCATGATGTTTTTTCTGGTTGCACCGATGGCTTTACTGATCCCAATTTCACGGGTACGCTCCGTAACAGAAACCAACATGATGTTCATTAATCCGATGGCTGCACCAACTAAAGTAATCATGGCAATAATTACGGCTGCGGCTCTTAAGAAAAAGGTGTTTTCCTTGATACTATCAATTAAACCATCACTTTTCGTGATTTCAAAATCATTCTCCTGTGAAGCCTTTAACTTCCGAATGTTTCGGAGTAAACCAGTTGCAGAAGCAATGGCATTATCAATTTGGGTAGCATCCTGAATGGCAACTAAAATGGTATAATTAGTCCTTTGGGTCCCAAAGTACCGTTTAGCCGTTTGGAGTGGGATCATGATTCGACGATCTTCACTTTGGTTCATACTAGCCCCTTTAGACTTTAATACACCCACAATTTTGAGTTTGATATTGGCCGCATTAATGTAACTACCCATGGCTTTATTGGTTTTACCATTGAATAGTTGTTTGACAATATCGTGTCCAACTATGGCATTTAGCGAACCTTCTTCAGCCTCGCGCGCGGTAATATTACGACCAGCGACCAACTCGAAACCTTTCGCATCTAGATAATTTTCACCAATCCCAAAAACAAAAATATTAGGATTCGTTTTTTCTTCTTTATGAGAAACCTCTGCCCGACTTGTACAAGTTAGGGAGACCGAAGTAGCTGCACCTGGATAGTTAAATCGTTCGTCAAATTCCATTGATGCTGTGTAGCCGAAGGGCTCACCTCTTTTATAAGTTCGCCCACCTCGGTTTCCTTGGATAGTGGTACCTTTAGGTTCTACTTCAAAAGTATTGGCTCCGAGATAGGAGAAGCTATCGTTTAGGGAAAAGATAGCACTATCAATAGCAGTCAGAATCCCAACCAAGGCGGTAATCCCAAAAGCGATAATCATCAAAGTAAGAATGGCGCGTAGTAAGTTGTTCTTAATAGAACGGAAGGCCATTCTGATCGTTTCTAGTGGCTTCATAATCAGTTGATCTATTTGCTCGCACGAAAATAAAGCCTAGTTAAAAGACCAAAGAGTTTGTTCGATCAAAAGGAGCTGTCGATAGACGGAGGTTGATTTAAGGCTTAGAGACTTAAGCCGGATATTCGACATAATTGCGTGGCGTCTCATAAAGTCGGACAGAAAGTTCATACTTCTGGTCTAGTTTAGCACGTAGTTTTTGCCAGATGACATAGCATATATTTTCAGCAGTAGGGTTCAGATTTTTGAATTCTTCGGTATCCAGGTTTAGGTTTTTATGATCAAACCTATTTTCCACCTCAATTTTAATCAAATCTTTGAGATCTTTAAGGTCAATTAAGTAGCCCGTTTCAGGGTCAACCTCACCTACTACTTTCACTTCTAATTCGTAGTTATGCTCATGGTAATTAGGGTTAGTACACAAGCCAAAAACTGCTGCGTTTTTCTCTGCTGACCAAGCCGGATTGTGTAAGCGATGTGCTGCATTAAAGTGTGCTGTTCGGAAAGCCGCAATTCTCATTTGACGTGATTTTTGTTTTGAAACAAAGAAAATCTGGATAAGTTGAGCATTAGCAGTCAGATTCGAGTAGAAAAGTCGTTATTTGCCCTGCCTCTTCATTAAAAAATGAAGGAATATTTGGCTTCGGAATTCGTTTTAGTTATTTTTGGAAAAAGAATAGTAGAAAAGAAAGAATTTACTATTCATTGATAGACTTTAGCCAATCAAGAATTAAAGGGATTTAACCAGGCAGTTTCGATTGGATTAATAATAAAGCTGAGCTAAGGCACTAGAATTAGGCCATATAAGCAGCATTTTAAAGGTTGTATTTTTTATTTATAATAAAATAAGCAGGACTTCTCGATGAGCGTCCTACACATATATATATTGGTTGTAACTTTCCCCGTAAGGGAAATTTTATAGGTAGTATACTCCTTTAGTCTATTAATGGACTTTATATTTCCTTCCTATCTGCTATTGAGCACAATAAAACTATGCGCTTTAGCAATCTAATCGGACAACAAGCGGTAGCAACGCAATTGCGATCTATGTATCAACATGGACGGATGCCGCATGCCCTATTGTTGCTAGGCCCAGAAGGCTCTGGGAAATTAGCCTTAGCAATCGCCTTAGCACAATATCTATTGTGTGACAACCGAAAGGATACAGATGCTTGTGGACAATGCGCACATTGTCAGAAAATGGAACACCTGGTGCATCCAGATTTACATTTCGTCTTCCCTGTGGTAGGTTCTAAGATGACTAGTGATACTTATCTAGCTCAATGGAGAGCTGCTTTAGAAG
>CAXIDD010000427.1:0-5199 GCA_964021975.1 uncultured Saprospirales bacterium
GTAGTAATGAAGCTGGGGCTGAAATTGAAGCAGGTAACTGTTTGCCCGATCATAAAGGCCAAGGCCTTGAAGCTGCCAGCAAATATGACTTGGAAATAGCTCCAGGTGACAACCAAGTCTTGCAATTTTTTATCAGCGGCAGTGCCAACAATAAAGCGGAAGCAGTCGCTAATTTCCAACAAATAAAAACAAAATGGTCGACTTTAGTAGTCAACAAAAAAGAGCAGTATCAAACCATAGAAAAAACGGCTCGCTTGACCGTGCCCGATGCGACTATCCAGCAAGCCTTTGAATGGACAAAGTACGCCAGTGATTGGTTGCGCTTTGAAATCCCTGGGCAAGCAACGGGTATTGCGGCGGGTATTCCTGATTATCCCTGGTGGTTTGGTTGTGACCAAACTTATAGCACCAGAGGTCTAGTTACGGTCGGGATGGCTGATTTTGCCACTGAAATAATGGAAGGCTTAATGTCTTTATCAGAAAGTAATCCAAGTGGTCAAATTGTACATGAGGTATCCACGAATGGAGCAGTATTTAATCCTGGTAATATCAACGAAACACCTCATTTCATTGCTACTGCCTGGGAGCTATTTTGCTGGACGGGCGACGAGGCGTTTCTCACCAAGGCTTACCAACAAACGCAAAAAGGCTTGACCTGGCTAGAAGCCCAGGATAAAGACAACAATTCCTATCCGGATGGTCACGGTATGATGGAGATCCATGGGAGGAATGCCGAAATGGTGGACGTGATCGCCTACACCTACGAAGCTTATGAAGCGGCCGCAAAGATGGCTGCTCATTTTGAAGACGAAGAACTTCAAAAAAAATACGCAGAAAAAGCGGCGGCTTTAAAAACAAAAATAAACAGCGATTGGTGGGTGCCCAACGAAGCTAGTTTTGCCGATTTTCGGTCTGACAAAACGAAGGCCATAGAACTAGTAAAAGGAGCCATTGTCAGAGCCGATACTCTAGGAAAGTCATGGTCTGTAGAAGATTTAAAAGTGGCGGAAGCTTCGATAGGGAAAATTAAATCTACGGGAGTAGAAGCTTACGCTTTCTACCATAATTGGGTGGTGAATACCCCTTTAGAAACAGGGGCTGCCGACCCAGAAAAAGCTTTGTTAGCTTTAGAAATAGGTCAAAAATACGTTAACCCCTTCGGTGTTTATGTAACTGGAATTGATCGCAAACAAGTAGACAATAATCCAGGGGCGTTTGCTTCTTTAAAAGCTAAAGAATCTTTTAATTATACTGGGGCGGTCATGACTTTGCCTACTGGCGTGCAAGCTATTTCAGCTGCTAGGTACGGGCAATCAGACCAAGCTTTGGATTACTTACAAAGAATGGTCCGTTCCTTTAGTTATGCTGCGCCTGGCTCCATGTATGAGGTTTCTCCAGATTATGGAATGGTGGTACAAGCTTGGAACATTTATGCTTTGGCAAGACCCATCGTTAGTCATTTTCTAGGCATTCAACCGGAAGCTTACCGAAAGTATATTAAAATTCAACCACAATTACCAAGTGCATGGCCGGAAATGAAATTAGAGCAACTGCCTATTGGAGCTAACATTATCGATGTAGCCATCGAGAAAAATACTTATGAAATTAATCAAACCCAGGATTGGGAAATAGAGCTCATTTTACCAGAAGGTGTAAGCACAGTAAACGTAAATGGAAATTCCCGGAGTATGGACGGAAATAGCCTGGGTTTGAATTCCAAAACCAACAAAATTTCTTGGTAGCGACGTTGCAGTGCAATGTCGCTACTGACGGACTACGGCCACTGGCATCTTGGGATCGTAATTGCCCCGAATAACGGGCGATTGCTGAAAACCGGTATATTCTGTTACCCCTTTATTGATAAATCCATACAATTCTTTAACCGTAACTACTTTATTATCATTCTGATCGGCTTCTCCTTTGAGACCGCGAATTAAATAATGGCTAAAGACACCATGTCTGAGCCCGCTAGCTTCTAAGGATGTCTCGTCAGATTTAGAGGACATGATTAGCGCTGTTCCGGGTTGAGCTTGAGAAAGATTGGTGTAATAAGAAATCAAACCTGGCGTAGCATTGGGCGTACGTACGGCAAAAAGGCCACCAGAATGACAGGCATCCGCAATACAAATTTTATATTTTGCATTACTAGATGCCAAAATGCTACTGATTTCCTGATGGTATATTTTGTTATTAAGACCATCAAAATCGATGGGCAAAAAAGCTCCTGGTACCCCGTGTCCAGAGAAGTACAACATTACTAGATCATTGGAGCCTGCTTTGCTAAAAACGTTGCGCATCGCATTCATGATTTTCTCTCGGGTGGCGGATTCATCAATCAATAATTGAATTTGATTATCGGGTAGGGCTCCACCTTCGGGGCTTTTTAAGAAAGCATAAAATCGATAGGCATCATCATCTGTAAAACGTAGGGTTTGCATATGTTCATACGCCGCAATTCCAATAATTACAGCCCAGACTTTGATGTCTTGTTCTGGCGTTTTTTTCGTAGGTGTATGTTTGATGCTTGGACCCTCGAAGTCTAGACTAGCCATATATTTACCATCTTGCCAGAAGCCACGGACGATTCTTCCATCGGGGAAGTACAGGGCCCCTTTTCCCTCCAGAACGCCATTTTTCATTTGACCTTCGTAGCGTTCACCATTAGTGAAATAATAAACACCGTTGCCATTGGGTTGACCATTTTGGAAAGGACCTTGGTAGCGGCGGCCATCGGCTTGTTGGTAGACGCCATATCCATTTTGGCAGTTTCCCGATAAGCACTGTTCTTTAAAGGTTTGTTCATTAGCATTAGTCAGGGTTGTGGAGTTGTTTTGGGTGGTACTCATTTGGCCGTCTTCCCAAAACCCAGCTTGTTTAACCCCGCCAGGCATCATCATGGTGCCTCTGCCATTAGGAAGGTTATTGCTCCAATTACCTCGATAAATAGTTTGCCCGGGATAATAGCAAATACCAATACCACTTTTTTTACCTCCTTTAAAATCACCCGCATAAATCGCTCCGTCGGGATGCAGAAAGACCCCATTACCATCCGCACAATTTCCACTAATACAACCAAACTGGAATTGCTGTACATCTCCGTTCCCTTCAATGATTAATTGCGGATCTTCCTCTACAAATCGCCCCTGTCGCCAAAGGCCTCTTTGGGGTTTGCCTTGAGCAAGATTCTTAATGCCAGCTCCGTCTGGAACGCCATTTTTCCAATAACCAAAATAACGACTGCCATCTTTATAAAAATAAGTTCCTAAACCATTGGGAACACTATTTTGAAAAGTCCCAATGTAGCGCTCACCACTGTTTTGGAGCAAAATACCCTTGCCGGATTGGCAATCACCACTCAGGCATTGGGAAAAGCTAAGGATGGGTAAAAAGCATCCTAAAAAGATTAGCAATAAGGTTTTCATTATACCAATTTTAAACAAATCAACAATTCATCACATCGCCAATTCAACGATTAATCTACCACTCCAACTGGCATCCTTCGATCAAAACGGCCAATTAACTGAGGAGTTTGTACATTGCCAGTGTACATTCTGACATTTCTATAAATATACTGATAAATTTCATCAATAGATACTACCCCACTGGCATCGATATCTGCTGCGCCTTTTAATCCTTTGATGAAGAAGTGACTGAATACGCCAGAACGCAAACCACTATCTTCGAGTGAATATTCTTCTCCTTTTGAAGACATCAAAAGGGCCAAACCACCATTACTTTGTTCAAATGCTTGGTAGTACTTGCGCAAAACTTGTTGAGCAGAGGTAGACCGTCGGAAGAAAACGCTTCCAGAATGGCAGGCATCCGCAATTACAATTTTGTGCTTAGCCTTACTTTTCTCAACTAGACGTTTAATTTCCTGGTGTGGAATTCTATTGTTAGTTCCATCGAAATCAATGGGCAAGAAAGATCCTTCTATTCCATGTCCGGAGAAGTAAAAAAGTACCACATCGTTATCATCGGCTTGCTTATAGATTTGATCCATTGCTTGCAAAATTCCGAGTCTGGTAGCATCCTCATCAATCAAGAGCCGGAGTTGGTTATCTGCTACCGCCCCACCTTGTGGACTCTTGAGGTGAGCATACAATTGATAGGCATCATCATCTGTATAACGTAATGCTGGCATATGATTGTATTGTGCAGCCCCCACAATAACAGCCCAAACTTTGATATCGGAGCTATTATAGGATTCACCTTTATTATCTTTGGGAACAATCTCATCGATGATCTTATCTGGCCGCCCACTATTCCAAACCGCTTTGACCAATTGTCCACTTTTGTAATACATGGTTCCGTGCCCGTGTGGTAAGTGTTGTTGCCAACCTCCCTCGTACTTATCTCCGTTGTTGTAAATCACTTTTCCACTACCTTCGGGGATACCTTTGGTGAAATCTCCTACGTAATGAGTGCCATTTCGATAGGTGAAAGATCCTCTGCCTGCTAAGCAAAATTCGAGGTTACAATTGCGCAAATAAGCGGTGTCACTTTGCGCCAAGTCTTTAATACCGACGGGGTAATCGGCAGATACAAAGGCATCTTGTTCCCACCAGCCATCCTGGAATTTTCCAGGAGCTTCAGTAAACCTACCACGACCATGCCGCTGATTAAATTGCCAATCTCCCTGGTAAATTGTACCATTCTGGTAACGCATAGTACCGTTTCCATGGAACATACCAGAGGCGAAGTTTCCTTCGTAAAAATCACCATTGTGGACGGTTAACTTTCCAAGGCCATGGGGCACATTGGCCATCCATTCCCCTTCGTAGCGGCCACCATCGGCATAGTCCATAATACCAAAACCTTGCATTTGATTCTGGTGGAAAGCTCCAAAGTAGTGATCCCCATTGGAGAAGACCATCCGGCCTTTACCTTGGCGGTAGTTGCGTTCAAAATTACCCGCGTAACGATCACCGCTTGTAAAAGCCAATACGCCAAGCCCCTGGGCCATACCAGCTACGAAATCTCCCTCGTACCGATTTCCATTGGGGTAAACACCAACACTATGTTGATCTTGACAATTGCCCCTGAGGCAATTTATTTGTCCTTGAGCACCAACTACACTAGCTAGCCATATCATACATACACAGCAAATACTTCTCATAATTAAGAGGTCTTTACAAACAGGTCAATGACCTGAATCCTTCAAACTAATAAACAATGTATCAGTGGAATAGCATCCGT
>CAXIDD010000428.1:0-5190 GCA_964021975.1 uncultured Saprospirales bacterium
GGTCAGGTTATGGATTCTCTCGGCCAAGCTATGCAAGCCAATGTATTGGGTGCCTACGCTAGCTTACAGAAGCGTATCCATTATGGAAAGACCGATGGCGCTGGAATCTTCACTTTTGGTTTGCCTGATTTTTATGAAGATCAAACTTTACAATTTATTGGTTATCCAAAGGAATCAGAGGAGATTAAAGTAAAACTATTTAAGGAGAATACTTATGAGGACCGCCCTAAACAAGCCCTTCTGATTAATGATAAAATCCTTAAGTATTTAGAGCTCAGCCAGCAAAAGAAAAAAATGGCTGAATACTTTGAGCACATGTCCGAAAACATAGAAAAAGACGATATAGAAAACACTTTCGAAGGACTTAAAGCTGATTTTTCTTACATCGCGGATGATTATGTGAAATTTGAAGACATCGGTAGTTTCTTCAGTGAGTTAATCACTCCTTTGAAATTTAGAATTGTCAATAAGGTCTATTCGGCTCGGATGGAAAACCCAAGATCTCGAGATGCGTCTTACAACAACTTACCTGGAAAACCCATCTTTATCATTGACGGAAAGGTAACTAGAGACGCGAACTTTATTGCAAGGACCAGCTGGAGTAATGTAAGGACGGTAGATATTTTTTACGTTGCTGAAAAACTTCGTAAGCAGTTTAATATTTTAGGTCAGGGTGGTGTCGTTAGGATTACTACGGATATTCCTCAATATACCCTGCCGCCCAACGATCTAGAAGATGTATTTGAGGTAAATGGCTTACAAGCTCCCGCAAGCTTTGTACCATACCTACCTTCTAAAAGTAGTGCAGAAGTACGGCTACCTAACTTTAGAATGCCCAATTATTGGTTGGCCAATGCCCAAACTTCTAATAATGGTCAAGCTGATGTCAGCTTCTACCAAGGAGACGAGAAAAGTACTTTTGTGATAGAAGTAATTGCACAAAGTGCAGATGGTAAACTGGGACGGGCTACTAAAACATACACTGTTCAATAAAAGAAACGCTACAATTGATTTAACAGAAACGGCTTTTAGATATTTTGTATCTAAAAGTCGTTTTATATTGAGCTTCAATTCAAAATAGATCTATATGTCCAGACAAAAGTTAGACCGATCCGATTTGCTGGCGATCATTGCCGTTTTAGTTAGCTTTATTAGTTTAGGCTTGGGCGTATATGAAGCCAATATTATGAAGCAAGAGACTGAAATTATGCTTCAGCAGCAGAAAACATCCGTTTGGCCTTACATTAATAACAACTTATTGATCTCCTATTCAGAAAACGCTTCTATCCTTTTTTCTATTACCAACAAAGGAGTTGGACCAGCACTGGTTAATAAAATACTTTTAAAAAAAGAGGAAAAGTTCATCTCTACTGATTATGTAGAAGTCTATTCCTTATTTGAACCAATATTTGCTGGTTTAAACCAAAAAGAAGATAGTGAGTTCCCTGTAAATATTAGTACAGGATTCCGAGATAATATTATTATCTCTCCTGGAGAAACCGTAGAGTTATTAAAGATTGAATGTGGCCGCTTTCCCAATGATACAAAGGTTTTAAGTGATTTAGTTCGCAGCCTAAGTATTAAAATCTGCTATTCTTCTATTTATGGTGATACCTGGTTTTTAGAAAATAGTAGAATAGGACCTAAGCCTGTAGAAAGTTGTGATAAATTGGAATAGGCAGCGTATGGAGTGGGTCTTTTATTAAAAAAGGGAAGATCTCAAGCATAAAATCTACCTTTTTCGACAGAAAGCGCGAAACAAAGGTTGAATAGGATACGTTAAATGCCAAGGTATTCCTATTTTAGCCCGCACAAAGCACAAAAATTCAAAAGATGTCAAATATTACCTACAAATCTGACGTGGAAGCTGTAGACGCCTTAGCTCAATCCTTTAAAGATCTAAAGCAAGAGATTGCTAAAGTCATCGTTGGACAAGACGATGTAGTACAAGCTGTAATTATCTCCTTATTTAGTAACGGGCATAGCCTATTGGTAGGTGTACCTGGATTAGCGAAGACGCTACTAGTAAGTACCATCGCGGATGTTTTGGACCTGGAGTTCAAAAGAATACAGTTTACACCAGATTTAATGCCTTCTGATATTACCGGCTCGGAAATTTTAGATGAAGACCGGCACTTTAAGTTCAATCCTGGACCCTTGTTTTCCAATATTGTCCTAGCAGATGAGATCAACCGGACGCCTCCTAAAACGCAGGCAGCCTTACTAGAGGCTATGCAAGAAAGATCTGTTACCGTTAGTGGGGTAAGACATATCTTACCAAAGCCATTCTTCGTTTTGGCAACTCAGAACCCAATCGAACAAGAAGGTACTTATCCTTTGCCAGAGGCACAGTTAGACCGTTTTATGTTTAATATCCCTTTGGATTACCCTTCTTATCAAGAAGAAATTAATATCGTAAAAGGAACCACGGCGATTCAAGATTATAACTTATCACACGTTGTGACGGGAGAGCAAATCTTGTTTTATCAACAATTGATTCGTAAAATTCCTATTGCAGATAATGTATTAGAATATGCCGTATCTCTGGCCACCAAGACTCGTCCAGGCACAGAGCGCGCTACGCCAAAAGTAAATGAATATATTTCTTGGGGTGCTGGACCTCGGGCTTCTCAATACTTAGTATTGGGCGCTAAGTGTCATGCTGCCATCCACGGTAAATATTCACCAGATATAGAAGATGTACAAGCTATTGCTAAATATGTATTACGCCACCGGATAGTTCGTAACTATAAAGCGGAAGCAGAAGGTATTAGCGAAGAAAATGTGATTGAAAGTTTATTTTAGTAGATCACCAAATCGTATTTTGAAGCGTGGCTGAATCTTAGAGATTTAGCCACGCTTTTCTATTTTGTAGTTGATATGCACCAAAAGGAAAATAGAAAGCATCTTTTTATCGAAACAAATCAGTATTCCTATTCTTTATATTATGGGTAAATAGTGCATCCTAGATGTCAAAATATAAATTTATATTTGAGAAGCTATTTGAATTTAACACTTCGAATAGCTTCTGAGTAAGAATCATGCTGTTTTGGATGGATGCCGTTTCTAAATAAATGAAAAGTAAACAAACATGTTAAAATATATTCAGTATAGTCTACTACTTTTGTTCCTTGTGGTACTTTCTGCTTGTAGTGAAGAGACTCAACAACAATTAAACTCCCAACTCAAAGTAATGCCCTCTGCTTACGGAGATCAAAACCAGCTGACAGTCATCAGTGATGATGATATCTGGGAAAGTGATATAGGAGATACGATTGACTACTATTACTCCGCACCTTATCTGATTCTACCTCAGCCCGAACCTATTCTTGATCTTCGTCATTTTTCTACCGAAGACTTGGCTAAAGATCCATTAAGAAGAGAGTTAAGGGCTTATTTGATAATCGCCAATCTCGAAGATAGAAATTCTCCAACTACTTCATTTGTCAAGAATATTATTGGAGATGTCCAATTTGAAAAGGCTTTATTAGATCCTAAATACAACCTGATCCAAATCAAGGACCGCTGGGCGAAAGGTCAATTGATCGTCTTTCAGTTTGGTAGAAACAGAAAAGAACTCATTGATAATTTAAAAAGAAATAATCCCCTCATCATTGATAAAGTACAGGAGCACGATATTCCAAAATTAGAAGCAACTGTTTTTCTTGATGCTCGTAATCCTGCACTGGAAAGAGAAGTTTTCGATAATTTCGGCATCCGAATGAAACTCCCTAAAGGCTATTTTAAAGCGATTGGCGATGGGGACATTTATTGGCTACGAGAAGAACAAGACAACATCAGCAACAACATCTTTATCAGTCGTCGTCCTTACACGGATGTTTCTCAAATTTCTAAAGAAAACATCAAATCTATAAGAGATAGTTTGGGTTTGTATGTTTCTACACAAATAGAGAATACCTACATGCGCATTAATGATGTTGACTTACCGATGTTCACCAAGGTGACACAGGTAGACAATAAGTATGCGCTGGAAGCCCGTGGTATTTGGGAAATTGCCAACGACTATATGGGGGGACCTTTTGTGAGTTACCTTATTCATAATCCCAAGCGCAACGAATTGATTTTCATAGATGGTTTTATCCATGCTCCAGGTGAAGACAAGCGCAACTTTATGCAATACATCGAGCATATTCTAAGTACGGTGCAATTACCCTAGAGATGACGAAAAAATAGGCACCTATTTTTTATCACGCTACTCGTCTAAGTATAAAAAAATAGGGCGTATCCATCTGGCGCATATCCATTAAGCCCAGCAGGGTACGCTCATCTACTTTCCTAAATACATCATTGATTGGATGCTGATCATAGATCATGGTGGCACTACTTTTACCACGGTACTCTAGCATTCGTAAGCGTGCTTTGTATTGCTTTGTGCTGGCAAAAGGCCGAGTCAGCTGTACAATAAGTGGAGCAATTGAGCTTTTTGCTAAATTGAGAAACCAGGGCTTGAATATAGCCAGCGCCGGATTCATGGCAAAGGTTTTGTTTCTTTTGGTATTCGTATAATAGAGTAGTGGATGTACTTCTTCAGGGCTTTTAAATGTCTTCCCATACCAACCGCTAGCAGCTAGCGCCCCTTCCAGGAAATGGCCGGTGATAAATTCTTCTCCTTTCCAAGTACCATACATAAAGTCCAGCCTTGCAGGCTCCAAGGAATCAAAGAGTTCCAGTAGTTCAGTGGCCTTACTTTTTCTTCCTGCTTCAAGTATTTCTTCTAGACTTCGCATCTTGTTCATTTTAAAAGCTTAAATAAAGATTTGAAGTTAGTAAGATATTAGCCAAGTTCTTTAAGCAAAGGTTAATTTTCACGAAGATAAGGATATAAAATCCTTTACTAATTTGGTTACTAAAGGATTATCTTTTTAAATTTAAGTATGCTTCCAAAAAAAACAAACTATTGGTTTCTTTGCTGTCTAATGTTGTGCTTCCTGAAATTTGGCACACTAAATGCACAATCCATTAACACAGATTCCATTTTCAATATTTTGAACACCATCGATGAGGCAGCCGAAAAGCTCGTTTACCTGGATACTATCTGTAATCAAATGGAAGCCGAGTTAATACCCGGAGCCGATACTTTATTCGAACAAAGACAGCTTTTGGCAACTAAATTATTGTCTTTTGAGGAACAAGTAATTAGGGTAATTGAAGCAGCCGCTTACTATAATA
>CAXIDD010000429.1:0-5183 GCA_964021975.1 uncultured Saprospirales bacterium
ATCCCCAATTATTGCCTTCTTTGGTAACCGAATACATATCATAACGATAGTTACCCAATAAATTATCAGGTCTTCCATAAGCGTCTTTTAAACCACCCATACTACCAGGACGAGCGGAACTAAAATAAAGGCGTTTAAAATTGCTGGGGCTAAAAATAATTCCAAATTCATCATATTTACTATTAATGCCTTCGCCTAGATTTTCAACAAAAGCTAGTCCTTCTCTAAATTGCAGTTGAATACCATTCGAACATCGACGTACTGCATCCCGGACCATCGCACGATGGCTGTGATTACTAGGCAAGGTTTTTAAATAAGATTTATAATAATTGGTAGCTTCCGGGAAGCGATTTCTAGCATGATAAATACGTCCGAGATAAAGCAAGGATTCCCGAAATGTTTTCTTAGGGTGATTGAGCAAGGCTTGTAACAAGGCTTCTGCTTCGTCTAAATCATTGAGGTGGTACTTAGCCAAAGCGATCATAAATTGGGCATCTGGATTGTTCAGTCGTAGATTCCGATCGGTATTTAAAATGCTTAAAACCGCTTCATATTTGCCCTTTTTGTAAAATTCTTTAGCGCGTAGTAATTTATTATCAGCATTTTGAGCAGCCAAAAAGGTAGTGCTAAAAAGAATTAAGAGTAGTATAAATTGCTTCAAAATATTGATGTGTTTTTGGGATAATCGGTATTACTAATTGTCAACGTTTGTGTCACCAGTCGTATTGTTAGCGTTGTCATCTTGCCAATCTGTAGGTTCTTCAATTAGGCGTGCATTTTGGAATGCTTTATTTAGAGCTTGTTGAATGGCCTGTTTGCGATAATCACTTCGTTCAAATTCTGTTTTCACGCGTCTTTTTGCAGATTTGAAGTTATAGTCTTCTAAGTTGCCTTGAATATTGTAATGCAAGTTGAAAAAGCCATTACGTCGGGCTTTTGCAGGTTGTAAACTAGGGTCGTATTTAGTCAATCGCTCGGTTAAGATTTGCCCTGCATTCACTTTTAAGTAATAAGCAAAGTCATTATTAAAGCTGTGTTGGCCACTAACCGTTAGGTTGAGTGCATTACTTTGAATAAACATGGCCGGAATGTAAAGTTGCTGATTACGGATTTCTAGGTAGTTTTTCAAATCTGTAAACTTGATACGGCGCAAATCTTTTACTTTGACGAAGGTAGAAAAGGCCTCCATCATTTTAAAGTCTTTAAGTTCTCCCTCATTAATCTCTACTTCTGCCAGTAAATTGAGTTCATCCATTAAAAAATTCCCTTTTTCATCCCAATAGCTATAAATCAGCATATTGCTATTTAGCTGCCCGCTTATATTTTTGGCAGTAAGCACTTCTTGCTGAAAGTTATTGGTTTGATCAAAGAACGTTTTCATATCAATCCCTTCTGTAGATATTTTTGCTTCTAGCCTTGGTTTTTGTTCAAAGACCATAGTTCCATCTAGCTGAATGATCCCTTTCATTGCATTAGTGCCACCTCGGATTTCCATCGTATTATTATCAAAAGTCAGTAAACCGGTAAAGTCAGATCCTTTGATTTTATAGTAGTTAAACTGTCGGATATTGGTTTTAAACGTACCATTTAAAAAGCGGGTCAATTGTGCTCTTTTTTGAACACTGGCCATTTTTATGGAATCTATCTGGATACTATCAAGGTTACTGGTGTCTGATGAAGCCAGCTTGAGGTTAGTCGCCAATAAAAGCCGATCAATATCCAGCTGCTCGCCCACCAGCTCTGCCTGAAATTCTAACTCTGCATTCTGAGTATTCAAAGAGTCAGCAAACAAAACCGGAATAGCATTGAAGGCACTACCTGTAAGCTCTAGGACAGAGCCCGCTCCTTCTAATTTCAGGCCATTAACAACTAAACGATTGTCTTCTAAGGACAAAGTGCCTCGATCCAAGATCAATTTTTCTTTATTCATCGTGAAGCTGGCATCGTCAAACTCCAGGCTGCCACTTGTTTTGACATTAGCGATCCGGTTGGGCCGGATCATATCTTCATAGTTACCTTCTAAACGGAGATTTTTGATTTCAATTTCACCACTACCTGCACTGATTGCTGGGTTGTTCAGTAGACCATAGACCGCATTAAGAGGGATTGCTCCATCCAAACTAAAGTCAATAACTGGTTGCTCAAAGTTGTCGATGCGCAAGGCCATTTCGATGAACTCCCGATTAAAATAACCGGTAAAATCTTCAATTTGGAGGCTTGAGCTACTAGCATCCCGATATTTGCCATTCCGGTATTCGGCCTGGAAAGAAACATTTTTTAAATCACTAGTCAAGCGAGGACTGGTAATACTGCCATCATCTAGACTTAATTGAGCACTGATTTCTGGATTGAGGTTTTTACTATCCTGCCCTTTTATTAAGGTTTCGAATCGGAAATTGCCTTTGCTACTGAAATCACCTAAGGTACTTAAATACTCCTGTGGCAATAATTGTAAAACCCCTTGGATGCTCCCCTCCTCACTGGTTACAAAAAGGTCGTAGTAAGGACCGTCAGGCCGTTGTTCGATTGCGCCATCAATATTAAAAACATTATCTCCAAGTCGGGCCTGTACTTTTTCAAACTGATAAACCTGCTCTTTTAGGTTCATCTCAATGATGGCATTATAAGCTAACTTTTGACCAGGAAGGTATCGGATGGAACCAATATCGACAAAACGACTTTCAATATTTGCTTCACTATTCAAATTAAAAGTAGTATTAGAAAAAGCACCTGAAAAGCGGGCATCTTGTAGAATCCAGTTGATGGTTTGTTGAGTACTTTCGTCTACATAAATTAATTCCATATTGTCTAAAACTGCCTCGGAGAAGGCAACACTTAGGTCATTTTCCTCGAGAGAGGATTGGGTACTGTCACTAGGTTCTGTTTTATAGATTAGGTAATTGGCTTGTCCTTTTTCATCTATAAAGATTGAGATGGCTCCTTGGCTAATACTTATAGCATCTAATTTATATTTAGAATTGAGTAGTCCCATCAATCCAAGTCGGAACGCAATGGTTTTGGCTTCTAATAAAACACCTCCCTGATTGTCTTCTAGAACAACGCCTTTTAAAACGGCTGAGGCAGCAGGGAAATTTCTAAAGAAAGAAAGGTTGACCTGTTCTACTTGTAGGTCTGTTGTTAATTGTTTGTTGAGTTCCTGAATGATCCGGTTGCCAATTGGTTTTCTGAAAATAGCAGCGGCAGCAGCCGTAAGGCCTAATAAAAGAACCAAGGAAACGCTGAGGATGATAAAGAAACGACGGAAGAATTTTTTCATGGAGAGCGTGCTGTTTTTTGACAACTTCTCTTACAAAAATAAGCTATTCCAGTCTTACTTGCTTAAATTAGCTTATTCATCCATCTAAATAAGCCCATAGATTTTGACACCTACCGAATTTCAGCAGCTTAAAGATAGCTTTCGTGGCGTGCATTTTGATGCGGAATTGGAGACCCAGTTTTATGGCCTATGGGAAGAAAAGACCTATGAGAAAAAGCAATGGATTACCGAAGCTGGCCGAACTGAATCCTATTTTTTTTATGTCTTAGAAGGAGTACAAGCGGTTTATTTTATCAATAATAAAGGAGAGAAGGTTGTTATTGGCTTTAGCTATCAAGGAGATTTTTCTGGTGCTTATGAATCCTTTTTAATGCAAGCACCATCTGTACTTTTTGTGGAGGCACTTCAAGCTTCCCGCATGTTAGCAATTAGTTACACCAATTATCAAAAGCTATTTGATCTATCAGTTGATTTTAATAAATGGGCCCGTTTATTCCTAGAAGGTATTTTGATTGGTCGTGGCAAACGAGAAGTAGAATTAATCAATCTGACTGCCAAAGAACGTTACATTGATTTTATGCGGCGCTGCCCAGATGTTTTAAGAGATATTCCACAGAAGTATCTGGCTTCTTATCTGAATATGAAACCGGAGACTTTTAGCAGGCTTCGATCTTCAGTTCGGTATTAGGATCGCTAAGTTCAAATAGTTTCCAAAAAACTTGATCCAGATCAATTTTTTTTAATTCAACCTAGTCCATCTTTGTTGGGTAATTAAATCATATAACCGACGAGACAAAAAAATAAAACTATGATCAACCGAACTGTTATGGCTGAAGATCAAATTCAGCGCACCAATCAAATCATTAGTAGCATAGAAAATCTGCAAAAATTAGATTTTGCAACTTTAACCCAACGCCCCGACCCCAAACAATGGAGTATCATCGAAGTGATTGGACATATGAATTCAGCTTACTATTTGTATGAAGCTAGATTGGATCAGAAACTTCAAGAATTGCCAGCCTCCAATGAATCTGAGGAACCCTTTAAAGTTGGAAGAAAAACGGCCTTTTTCATCCGGGCTATCACACCTCAAGGAAGCAAGCGTCCAATGAAGATGAAAACTATGAAAGTCTTTGAACCCGTTTTTACTATAGAGGAATTAGATGCTGAAAAAATAGAAGGGGTTTTCAATACCTTCTTTAACTATAAAAAACATTTGAAAAGTTCCATTCAAAAAGCACGTTCTAAAGCCGTGAATCATAGTAAAATTAATTCTGCATTAGGTCCGCTTGTTAAATTCTATTTACCGGAAGCATTTGAATTTTTAATTGGTCACGACGAAAGACATTTGGTGCAAATTGCAGAAATTCAAGCAGCAATTACTCAAAATGTTAGCGTATAATTCAATTGAAACGCCAATAAATACTCAAGACTTGAGTGTTTATTGGCGTTCATATAGTAAACAGTGTTTTGTTGAAGGAGTATTACCGCTTCCCGGGTTGGTAAGTCTCTTCCTCATTATTCAATACATCAGTTCTATAATAGTAAACATCTCGGAATGCTCCTTTACTAAATAGCTCTGCCTGGTCAGTAAAGTGTGGAGAATCCGGCCGCCCGTTTTGACCACCGCTGACGATTGCTTTAGCGGTCATCTTGTCTTTCCCAAACTCAACCATTGCTACAAAACTATTCCCTCGGCGACCATAACGGCGTTTTACACCACCGGGGGATTCTGTTCCCCAGGCTCCTAAAGCACCCCATCTGGAGGAAGTGAATGCGACGGGTAGACTTGGTTGATCATCATCATAACTTTCTTTGATGGTACCGGTCAAGCGTTGGAAGCGATTGATTTCGCCCCAAGGTGTTTTCCAAGTTCCGAAGTCTGTTTCTAATTTTTGCATGGCTT
>CAXIDD010000430.1:0-5177 GCA_964021975.1 uncultured Saprospirales bacterium
GGGTTTTACGCAAGTAGAAAGTACCAAAGTAAAACCTCCTCGTGTAGGGGAAGCCCTCATTTCTTTTGAGTGTGTAGTGGATCAAGTTTTGCCCTTGGGAGATGGGCCTGGTGCTGGTAATTTGGTGATCGCAAGGGTCGTTTTGATCCATGTTCAAGAACAATACTTAGACGAGGAAGGGATGTTAGATACGACCAAGCTGGATTTAGTAGCCCGCATGGGCGGTAGTTATTACAGCCGAGTGATACCAGAATCTTTGTTTGAAATACCGAAGCCTGTGCGTGGTAAAGGTGTTGGAATCGACCAACTTCCACCACCTATCCGAAACAGTAATATTTTGACGGGTAATAACCTAGGCCGGCTGGGTAATGTCAAGCAATTACCAACGGAAGAAGCAATCAACGAAATGGCTAATCATTCATTAGTAAAAGTCATTCTAGATAAAAATCTATTCCCAACTGCCCAAAAAGAAGCTTTAGAACGGCTGGCGAAGAGTTGGATTGAAGCAGGCCGTACGGAGGAAGGTTTGGCTTTGTTGTATTATGGTTTAGCATCAAATTAGTTATTAACTTATGAAATACAAATCCATAATTTTTGACTGTGACGGCGTATTAGTAGACAGTGAGGCCATTTCAAATGCGGTGTTGTTATCTATGGCTAAAGAGCTTGGTGCAAAAATTACTTTGGAATATGCGGAACAGGAGTTTTCTGGCAAATCTTTGAAAAGCGCATTTGATGATATTGAGCAACATTTGGGTAGAAACCTTCCAGCGTCTTTTGAAAAAGAATATCGACAACGAACTTATGAAGCTTTTAAAACCCAAATTCAGCCAGTCAAGGGTATTCATGAAGTTATTAATGCCTTATCTGTCCCCTTTTGTGTCGCATCCAGCGGACCTTTAGAAAAAATAAAATTGAATTTAAAGACCACAGAACTCCTCGATAAATTTGAGGGCCGCATCTTTAGTTCCTATGAAATTGGCAGTTGGAAACCTGATCCTGGAATATTTGAATACGCCGCAGCAAAAATGGGTTTTAAACCTGAGGAATGTGTAGTGATTGAAGACAGCGTTGCTGGTGTCCAAGCGGCCAAGAAAGGTGGCTTTGATGTTTTTGGATTCGGGAATCAAAGGACGCACGCCGCATTGGAGGAGGAAGGGGCACAAGTTTTTTTTAAGATGGAAAATTTATTGGGGCTATTAGATGTTCACGAAAACTATAAACCCTAAATGAAACTATTCAACTGGTTCAAACGCAAAAGCTCAACCCAATATACTTGCTCCGAATGCGGAGGAATCCACGGAGGATGGCCAGCTCTAACCTTCTCCTCGCCAACGGCTCATTACGAACTTTCAGAAACTGAAAAAAGTGAAATTGCAGAACTGGATACGGACTTTTGTATCATCAATCATCCAGAACAAACTGATAGATTTATAAGAGTTACATTCACCCAAATGGTTTTAGATTCAAATGAAGATCTGGATTATGGA
This sequence comes from uncultured Saprospirales bacterium, assembly GCA_964021975.1. GTDB lineage: Bacteria > Bacteroidota > Bacteroidia > Chitinophagales > Saprospiraceae > DATFKA01. Next base: position 1,491 of record CAXIDD010000430.1, read on the forward strand.
GTATGGGTTTCATTGAGTGAAAAAAGTTTCCAGGATTATAAAGCAAATTATAACAAGACGCAGCATGAGGTCCGATATTTCGGATGGCTTTCTAATTTTATCCCACCATATGACTATACTTTTTCTATTCCAACTACTGTAGTAACCAGAAAGGGAAATCAAAGGCCTGAAATTTTTCCTCATCAAGATTATGACCATCCATTAGTTAGAGCCTTTTACGACGGAATCTCGGCACATGAGGCTCAACGACGAGTAGATGAAATGCTAAGTAATACAAATTAAAAAAAGTAGTATTTTGCATCAAACTATTTTTAGATAAACGAACAAGACTATTACAACGATGAAAAATGCATTGCTAAAAAGCACATTTGCCCTAAGTTTTCTCTTGGTTTTCAGCTTCCTCCATGCGACTACTTTCTACGTAGATTCTCAACAAAGCTTTGATAGCGCACAACGCAGCGCAGCTGCAAATGATACCATTATCTGGCGGAACGGTACTTTTTCAGACATCTTTATGGATATTGACAAAGATCGGTTGTTTATAGCAGCGGAGACTTTGGGAGGTACGGTTTTCAACGGTGCCTCGCGAGTAGATATTACGAGCGACTATATTACCTTGAAAGGCTTTCAGTTCGTCGGTGGAGATATTGGTACGCGGGATGTAATTAACACCAGAGGGAGTTACAATACCTTTACGCAAATCAATATCCGAGCATATACTTGTTATAAATATTTGAGGGTGCGGGAGGAGAGTCAGTATGTAGATATTACGTATTGTAACTTTGAAAATAGAATCAATCGGGCTGACCAGAATATCCTTTCTATTTTAGTCGATGCTAATCAACCGGGCTATCACAAAATACAGTATTGCTCCTTTAAGAATTTTGAAGGGATGGGAAATGACGAAGGTGTCGAGCCGATTCGGATCGGTCTAAGTACGCAGGCCAATCGGAATAGTCGGACCTTGGTAGAGTATTGCTACTTCACACAATGTAATGGTGATGGTGAGCTGATTTCCAGTAAGGCCTCTCAAAATGTGTATCGCTTCAATACCTTTGAGGATAATCCGGTAGCAGAATTGGTGCTTCGTCACGGATCTGAAGGGATTGTCTACGGCAACTTCTTTTTGAAAGGTAAGGGTGGTGTCCGAGTAAGAGAGGGGCAAAATCATTACATCTACAATAATTACTTTTATGAAATCGATGATCGGCCGATTTTTCTACAAAATGAATCCTCCGATCCGCTAGACAATATCAATATTGCGTTTAACACGATCGTTGATTGTTCGGAAGTTATCCTCGGTGGAGATGGTAGTTTCAGGCCTACGAATGTCACTTTCGCTAACAATATTCTTACAGATCCAGATGATAGTTTATTCGAAGACCGGACCGGAACGGAGACTTGGATCAGTAACATTGTCTTCGGTAATGTAGGGATCAGCACGCCTAGACCCGGACTAATAGTAGTTGATCCAAAGTTGGAGCTAAATAGTGCAGGTTTTTGGGGGCTATCGGCAACTAGTCCAGCAATAGATACTGCGCAGTCTGGTTATGCGCCACTTCCTCAGTTTATGGGAATGGACGCTATAGACACAGATGTTTCATTTGATATGATGGGTCAAAATAGACCAGCAGTCGTAGGAGAGAAAGATCTAGGCGCTAATGAATTTCCACACAATACCTTGATCCAGCCCATCGCTACGGAAGCCAATACGGGGCCTAGCTACAATACTTCGGTTTTGACGAGTGTAGCCCGCAATACACGGCTTGTTAAAAATCTGATAAAGATTAATCCAAATCCAGTTTCCAGTGTAATGAATGTGCAGTTATTCAGCGAAAATAATACAGATTTGCAAGTAGATATCTATAATTTTGAAGGAAAATTAATCCGTAATATTACCCAGCAAAAGAATTTTTCAGGGGAGATGACCCTTACGGAAAACTTAGATTCCTTAGCTGCTGGTATTTATACTATTCATGCAATAAGTAAAGATCTCAAAGGTGGATTTGATCGTATTCAGACCCTTAAATTTATAAAATCAGAATAATTTAAAAACAAAGCACTAAATCAAAAAATCTGAACGGAAAGCATCTTTACTTAAATACGGGATGAATACAAAAATCATACTGTTGAACCTGTCTACTGCAGGTAGATTCAAATAGCTTCTAAAGACGCATTTATTCAGAAGAACCATTATACCACATAAATGGAATACCTTGATATCCTAAAATGCCCCATTACGAATAATCCGTTAAGGATAGCTAATGAAGGAGATTTTGATGCCTTAAATCCAATTGATTTAGAAAGTCATGCACTAGAAATTGAGCAAGGCTTAGTAGATCTTTCCAATACTTATTTTTATCCGATTGTTAATGATATCATCTTATTGTTAGAGCATTATGCGCTATTTATTGGGGAAAACAAGGATCAAAGGAAAGCCACAAACATCAATAAAAAGCGGGTGTTCGATTATTACAATGAGATCGATTATGTGATTAAAGAATCAAAAACCATCTATGAGGATAGTGGCCAGTGGGTAGATTATAGGGAGGTGTCTAAAGATTATATTAGGAAATCTTTCTGTAGGGCAGCTAATTTTTACGCACCTACTGGCAAGTATTTTTTAGATATCGCTTCGGGGCCAATTGGTTTGCAAGAATACATTGATTTGAGCAAAGGCTATGACACCAGGATTTGTATAGATTTATCTTTTAAAGCCCTGGTCCAAGCTAAGCGTAATTTGGAGGCAGCTGGCAGGAAAGGCATTTATATCTGTGGAGACATTACCAAAATTCCACTACAGGAAGGTGTCTGTGATACTGTTTTATGTCAACATACGCTTTATCATGTCCCAAAGGAAGAACAAAAACAAGCGGTGGAAGAGTTGTATCGCGTCGGCAAACCAAAGTCTAAAATTGTGATCATCTACCATTGGTTTTACCACGGTTGGTTAATGAATGGCCTATTAAATGTCGTGCGTCTCTATGAAGTTACGCGTTATTTGGGGCGTGAATTATATACCAAATATAGCAAAGACAAGTCCAGGTTATACTTTTATCCACACAGTCCAGGGTGGTTTAAACGTTCGTTTGAGTTTAGTGAGCAAATAGAATTTTACAGTTGGCGCACCACTACCAAAATGTTTTTGAGCTTATTCATTCACAAGCACTTAGGTGGGAAAGCTTTCTTGAACTGGCTTTCCAAAATGGAAGATAAGCACAGCAAAGTGTTGGGAAGATATGGAGACTATGCTGCGATTGTGATTAGTAAAGACAAAGGGGGATAATTTTTAACCACAATAGGACACAATAGAGATCATAGATTGAATCAAACTTTGATCAAAAATTCTATAATTCTAAAAATTCTGCTTCAACCAACAAGAAGCAGCATAAACTTCTTTTGAACCACCCAAGTCATCCAAGGTCACCTAAGGAGACACAGCATAATCCAGCGCTTGCTAATCTACAACCAACTTCCTCAAAGCTCCAACCAAAGCCTCATTGGCCTCTCGCGTACCAATACTGATCCGTACTTTCCCAGTGGCACCAAAGTTGTCTACTGGCCGAGTCATAATCCCGTTTTGCATTAAATAATCTACAAAATCAGCGGAAGGAATTGGAGGATCCAAGAGGAAAAAATTAGCTTGACTGGGAGTATAATCCAAGCCTAACTCCTGATAGGCATTCG
>CAXIDD010000431.1:0-5160 GCA_964021975.1 uncultured Saprospirales bacterium
ATAACTTCATCGATGATTTCCGATCTTATGATGGTGGAGAAAACGATTACTGGGGTTTTGATGACGGTGGTAGAGATGTTCCCGGGATTTTAGAGCAAGAACGCTATGCTAATTTACCCAACTTTGTAAGCGACAATAACTTCCGTAGAAATGTAGCCTTGACTACTCGTTTACCTGGAGCATACAGTGATGATATCTATTCTTCGAAGCAAGATTTAGCCAATGCCGCAGATGAATTGGCCAGAGCTTTTGATAACAACTTTGAAACCTCTAATGTTACTACTCCAATGGATCATGGCTTGTCTCTTTCCTTTGGAAATCAATATCAAGTTGCCAATCGTCCATTAGGAATCATCTTATCTACTTCTTTCAACAAAAACTATTCTCACCGCCCTGCTTTTGATCGTAAAAGATGGTTATTAGAAAATGCAGCGGATGGCGAGTTGATTAGTGCTGGTGATTATGCCGTTACTCAGAGTGATGAATCTGCTGACCTTACTGGTTTAGCTGGTATTTCTTACAAATTAGCAGAAGGTCATACCATTGGAGTCCAAGGTTTGTACTCTCATAATGGAACTAAAACTGGCCGTTATATTTTTGGAACAAGACCAGAGAATATTATTGGGAATGACCGCTATATTGGTCGTTCGTTAGTCTGGTCTGAAAGAGAATTAATCAACTTACAGGCAAGTGGAGAACACGTTATCCAAGGTTTAAATAATCTAAAGATTGAGTGGATTTACGGAAATACGAATTCTAATTTAAAAGAGCCAGATACTAAATACTTTGATGAATTTTTCGAAGGTGCATCCGGTAATAGCTTCATTTCTGAATCAGATGGCATACCTCGTCCTTTCCATTTTTATAGAAATCTGGATGATTTCCAAAATGATTATAAAATTGATGTGACCATTCCTTTAAACGAGAAAAAATCCAACAAACTAAAAGTAGGTAGTTTAATTTCTCGTAAATCTCGTGATTTCACCGAGCAGCGCTTCCAATATGCTGAAAACCGCTTACAAATTTTTGATCGGACCAGCAATGAATTCGTAGTTTATGGTGCTGAGCCTTATAACGGTAAGCCAAATGAATATTTATCTGATAGCAATATTGGAATTACGGATATCATCCAATATCAGGAAGGTGCAGATCAAGGCTATGTACTAGGCAATTACATTGTGGATAGCAGTGATCCTAACAACGCCTATTCAGGAGAAGAAAATGTAGATGCTTTTTACGGAATGCTAACTTTAGGCCTTACGGATAAGCTTCGGTTTGTAGGTGGTGCTCGGTATGAACTTACGGACATTTCTGTGATGGGTGGAGATACAACAGGAACCATTAATGAAGGAGATCTTTTACCTTCTGGTAATTTAATTTATGGCTTGAATGAAAACTCCAACTTAAGAGCTAGTTTTTCGCAAACTTTAGCACGTCCTAACTTAAGAGAGATTGCTCCTTTTGCGGCTTTCGATCCACAAATTCCGATTATTTTTAAAGGAAATACGGAGTTGACTTATACTAACATTACGAATTATGACTTACGCTATGAGTATTTTATGCGTCCTGGAGAGTTATTCGCAATTAGTGCCTACTTCAAAACTTTCGAAAATCCAATCGTTCTTTACCAAGTCAATAATACCAATAACGAATTTCAATACTTGAATGTTCCAACGGCAGAAGTAGCTGGTCTAGAACTAGAATTCAGAAAAAGTCTAGATTTTATTTCACCTAGATTATCTAATTTCAAGTTGAATACCAACCTATCTTACATATACTCCCGTGCAGATGCATTTATTTCGCCTAGAGTAGTAGATACCAGTGATCGTCCTTTTGAAGGTCAGTCTCCTTTCATTATTAATACGACTCTGATTTATGACTTGCAGGAGGAAAAAGGATTTGAAGCATTAGTTTCTTTAAACATTTTAGGCGATCGTCTAAATAGTGTTGGAGATGAAAGTGCTTTTGATATTTACGATCAAGGACGTGCACAGCTGGATTTTTCAGTCAGCAAGAGATGGGATCGTTTCAATGCCCGCTTATCTGTCCGAAATATATTGGATAGTCCTTTTGTAAACTATGCTAATTATATTGGTACCGAGTATACGCGAGAAGATTTTCGTACCGGTATTGATTTCCGTTTAGGTGTTTCTTATACGATTAAATAATAATCGCATAAGTTTACCTTACAAAAAATGGGTACTAAGTGAAATTATATGGTTAAAAAGTTTTTGGAAAAACAAGTTTGCAAATTCATCCCCCTGCGCCCCCTTCAAAGGGGGACCTTTCTAAGCTCAGTTGGGTGAATTCCCCCTTTGAAGGGGGTTAGGGGGATGTACATACTGTGTATTTAACCAAATGAAATCATTTAGTGCCAAAAAATGCCTCCATTTCTAAAAAGAAATGGAGGCATTTTTTGTAGACTTATTTGATGGTGATAAGCTACTTACTTTGCCAAGGTAATCGAACCTTCCTCCACTACTATTTCACCATCCTCAAACTCTACTTCGGCATAATAGGCAAAGACTTGATTGTTTAACAGTCGGCCACGGTGGAATCCATCCCAACCTATTGATAAATCATTGGGAGAGAAATCATCCCTTTGGAAAACCATATTACCACGTCGTTCAAAAATGCGGAAGGTCAGTACTTTTTTCGCATTTGCAGAAGTAAAAACAGTGACTCGATCGTTGTTACCGTCGCCATTTGGAGAGAAAATATTCGGTATAAAGACTCGTTTGGTCCGATCTACAAATACCACTACCGAATCCAATTTAGCACAACCATTGGTATCTACTACTGTAGCAATGTACTCCGTTGTTTTTAAAGGAGCAAGGCGTTGGACCTGACAAGTATCACAGGTCAAATCTGTAGGCGCTAGCCATCTCAGATCCTCTACACTTCCCAGCTCAATATTGGTGAGTGCACTTAAGCGTACATACTCTCCTTGATCAATTTTTCGATCTGGACCTAACTCTAAAAAAGGATCTACTCCCTGATCAATAACGACCATGGTGTCATACTCACAACCCCGAATATCCTGGACTATTAAAGTCACCTGGCCGGCAGCTAATCCTGATAAGGCCGTTTGAGTGGTAAACTCATTGTTGTTTAAACTATAAATATAGGGTCCTTCTCCTCCGGTAACTGCGCCAATTATTATCTGTCCATTCCGATCATTAAAACACTTTTCATCTTGAACATCTAAAGCCACACCTTCGGGTCGGTTATCATAAACCGTTACTACAGCCGTATCATAGGAGATACAGCCATTTACAGGATCTAAAACTTCTAGATTATATTCTCCCGCCTCCGCAACAATCGGTCTAGGCTGAGCAGTTACAAAATCAGGATCATTCGTTCTACTCCAACTAATAATCCAACGACTTTCAGCAAAAGGTTCACCTAATTGAATATCCGGAACATTACAATCTAGTTCAACATCAGGTCCTGCTGAAATATCCGGGACAATATCATTCCGAATGATTTCGACGGAATCAGTGTCGATACAGCCATTTCTTTCATTAACAACTTCCAAATAATAAACCCCCGGTTGGTTAATAGTTAATTGTTGACTCTGAATCGAATCATTAAGTTGCGTACCTCGTACCCAGAAAAAACTCCAATCAGAATTTATTGGAGCCGATGAAGCCATCAAAGTTTGTGAAGGTTCATCACAACTTAGGATATCAACGGGAGCGATTACTGCTGCCGGTAATTCTGCATCAAATTGTAGCGTAATGCTGTCTATATTCGAGCAGCCACTTAGGGTATCTAAAACCCGCAATTTGTATAACAAGGGTTGATTGACCATTACTTCGAGAACATCACTAGCGATGAGACTATCTTGGGGCCCTGCTAACCATTGATAGGTAATACTTGGACTTTGATCAGAGCCTGAGCCATCAATTAAGGTATTTCCAGTAATACAATTTACCTGACTATCGCCTACCAGTTCGACATTAGGTATCGATTGGTTATTGTCTACAAATAATTCTTCTCGATCAGACAAACAGCCCGTCACTGAGTTTTCTGTTCGCAGTGTATAAATCCCGGGTTGATTGATCAATGGCTGAAATTCTAATTCATTATCAAAAGTAATCGAAGGTCCTGTCCATATTGGGATAATTTCCGAGCTGTTGTAGGCACTTTCTGGCGCACCGATCCGTATTTCAGGGTTGAAACAATTCAAGATCGTATCTGGCCCGATTAATACGGGAGGCGCAGGATTTACCTGAATTAAGCGCGCTTGCTCCGTCTCACAACCTTGGGCATTCGCCACAAGCACTGTATAAACCCCTCCGCTGTCGACATTAATACTTGTCCCATTACTTCCGGTAGACCAACTAATGGACGGAAATATTCTGTCTAAGGCAATTCGAGCACTTTCCCCTTCACAAATTAGGGTATCCCCTAATAAATTAAAATTAGGTGCTGAAAAAGCAGTTATTTCGATGGAATCCGTTGACATACAATTGGTAGTATCAGAAACCATTACCGTATAAACACCGGCTGCAGTAACTTCAATAGCCATCTCACTTGCACCAGTAGACCAATCAATTAAATTATAATCTTCGGTAACTGATAAAGTAATGGTATCTCCAGGACAAATTCCTGGTGGGGAATCAAAGACAATTTGAGGTGCCTGTACTTCGTCAACTAGTACTCGAGCAATATTCGAACAGCCAAAATCATCTGTGACTTCTACTTCGTATATACCTGCTGTATCGTATAACACTTGCTGGGTTGTATCACCGGTTAACCAACGATAACTTTCATACCCTGGGCCAGCATCTAATTGTCCAGTCTCATTACTACACTTGGTTAAATCTCCGGAAATGATCGGTAATGGATCTGGTCGGAATAAAACTTGAACTTCATCTACTCCAGTACAGCCATTCGGAGAGACCACTAATACACCATAGTTTCCAGGTTCAGTTACTATGATTTCATTTTCATTGGTATCATCTGTCCAGAGATAATAAATAAAGCCTTCGGGAACAGATAAGGTAGCGGTATCACCTCTGCATATTTTCAAATCACCTGCAATTTCAATTTCAGGTGCCTCCCTTTCTTCTAAATCAACGCCTAAGGTACCTTTGCACCCGTTATTATCTGTAACAGTTAGTTCATATCGACCGCCTTCTGTTATTTCTATAA
>CAXIDD010000432.1:0-5133 GCA_964021975.1 uncultured Saprospirales bacterium
AAGAAAAGGGTGTAAATCGTTTGCTTCATTATGGTGATTTTTATAAAGCAAAAGTAGCCGCTACTCAACTGGGAAATAGGACAAGATTATAGAAGAAACGGACAAATGAGTATTCCCTAACAAAATAACCTACTCGATTTACAGCTATTTGAGGATTGTAGCGTTATGTAAGTAAAGGAGTAGTATAAAGCTTTTTAAGTTTATCAAATGGCAGATTGGATAGAATCTTTTGGATATTTGGGTGCTTTTTTTGGAGCCATCATGGAAGGTGAAGTATTGTTTTTAACCGCGATCCAGATGGCCCAATTGGGATATATGAATTTTTACGGCGTCTTGGCAGCTGTATTTACCGGTACGTTGACGGCCGATTGGCTGTTTTATCTGTCTGGCCGAACCCAAGGTCGAAAATGGGTAGAAAAGCATCAACGACTCCGCGCTAAATTTGAAAGAATGGACCGCCGAATGGAACGTTATGATAATGTTTTATTATTTGCTTACCGTTTTATGTACGGCTTCCGAGTTGTTTTACCAGCATTATTTGGCATAAGGGGTATCCCACCATGGCGTTTTGCCATCATGAGTTTCCTAAGTACGACCGTCTGGGTAGCCTTATTTGGTACGCTGGGGTATTACTTTGCGGATTTGCTTATCCAAAAGGTGAAAGGCATCCAAGAATTTGGTTGGATCGGTTTGGTCTTAGTTATTTTATTGGTACTGTATTTCACATTTGGCCCTATTCCTCTAAAGCGAAATATAGAGGACTAAATCTGAATGAAAAGCAGCTTTACACAAAGCGGAAGCTAAAGACGCTTTTGTACAGAAGAATCCCTACACAGATTTAAACCAATCTTGGAAATACTCCCCTAAAAGTGGTACTATTTTTTGCTCTCCTTTTAAAGCATTAATAAAGCTAATCACCCAAAAAACCACCATTGCGATGTGGAAAATACTCCCTGAAGTTTGGCCTAAAGACCCGAAGGATCCTTTCAATAAATAGCCCGCTACTCCTAATAAAGTAATACCTAAAGTTTGCCGAATATAAAAAGCCCCCAATTCACTTTTATGGGTCTGGTTTTTAACCATAGCGTAAATCAAACCAAAGACCGTAAGGTGAGAGACAATAGCCACAGTATGCGGTGACATTTCTGAATTGTTTTCTGTGTTATTTTGATCCATTGTATTGTTTTGATCGTAAAATAGCCTAAGCGTTTGCGGTAAGCGAAAAATTGAGATCAAGCTAGAAGAAGATTCGACTAAATTAAGATTATGTCTAAAACAAACTAATATACCCAAAGTGGACTTTCGGGTTATTTAAATTAAAGGTGGTGTTTTGTTCTTTGCCATAAGCTAAACTAATACTAAACAAACCGGCACTCGTTTCTAGACTTATTCCAGCTCCCATACTGTATGGGTAAGTCACTTGGGCTTGAGCTACCGTACGGTTTTCCAACCAGGCAGCATCCCCAAAGGCAAATAAAAAAGCGTTTTCACTTAACAATAAGCGATATTCCAAAGTCGCTACTAAATAGTTGGTGGCGAAAAAGAACTCCTCATCAAATCCCCGAAGTAAGCGATTCCCTCCAACCCGATACTGCTCATTCTGATAAATCAAGCCGTCGGATAACAAAAGTCCCAGATTGGCTCCAACTTTCAGAGTACTTCGCCTGAAAAGTGGAAAATACGCAGCGATCTGTCCCTCTATTTGGAATTGCAGGGTATTCAGCTGTAGGGTATCATAAAGTGGACCTAGCCCTATTTCTTCAATCTGGACATTCCTGCGGATACGTTTATTGCCAGCTCCCGCACGGAACTCCGTGATCCAGCCCCGTCTTGGATTAAAACGATTATTCAGTCTTTGCAAATAAAGTTGAAGACCAAAAATAGACTGCCGGATGTCCAATTGTTGTGGAAGTTCTTGGCGTTGGAGTAATAGCGCTTCATTGATATTGAGCAGATTAGAGTTTTGCTGTTGCCAAAACACTTTGAGGTAGTTCCCTCCTTCCAAAAGGTATTGAATTCCTACATCCAATTCTACATCTAAAAAAGCACTATCTCTTTTGTAAATGTTAAACGCAACTTCTGTACCAAAAGGCAAGCGGAATAAATAAGGATAAGCTAGTGCCAATTCCAGCTCTTGTGTGGCAGGCCGAAGCTGCTCGAAATGCGCATAAAGCCGTTCTCCTTTCCCAAAAGCGTTGATCAACTCGCCCTCTAAATCTCCGGTCACTAAAAGTCTTCCTGTTTGGCTGTTATTCGGTAAAACGCCAATAATAAAGTCAAACCGGCTGGCTTTCTTTTTTTGTAAATGAAAAACCGGGCGTACTTTATCCTTAAAAAACTGTAGGTCCGTTCCTTGTTTAACTTGTACAAATGGTAAATCTCGGAGGCGTTTTTCGGATTGATTGAGCTTTTCTTGATTGTAGGCTTGCCCTGGTTCTAAACCCAAATAAGATTGTATATAAAAGGTAGACAATTCGATATCTCCAACGACTTGTAAAGTATCAAGTCGGATATTGGGTCCTAAACCAAAGCGTAGTTTGCCGCCCAATTCATTTTTTTCCGTAAGGAAAGGCTCTAATTGAACAGCCGCAAAAGGATAGCCATTGTTTTCTGCGTAAGCCAATATTTCCTGCTGCCAGCTTTGCAATTGAGTGAGTCGAACTGGTGTTTTTTCCCATTTAAATTTTTGAAACCCTAAATCACGCAGTAAATTTTCAGGTATTTCGGCTAAATCTAAAGGCATCCAATGATAAATAGGCCCTAGGTGTAGCTGGATTTCTAAAGTAGAATCCCTTAACTGTATTTGATCAACCGCACTCTCCAGGTGTCCCAGCCAACGCAATTGACTAACGATAGATTCTAAAACTGGCTCCACGGAATTGCTGTCCGAAATAGTAGATGGAATATCTTTGATTAAAGCTGCCGCACTATCCGGCCAAATGACCAAACTCAGGGCTTGCCCCACTGTGGTAGAAGTGAGTCCTAGTAAAAATAGCGCTATAAATAAGCATCGATGCAGCATGAATTTATTTACTTTGCCTTTTCATAACTTACTGTAGGTATACTTTGTTATAACGGCGTTAGAACTAATTACTCCACATTTAGACAAATGTAAACAACCAGACGAGAATGGCCGGAATTTATCTACATATTCCATTTTGCAAACAAGCATGTCACTATTGTGATTTCCACTTTTCAACCTCGCTCCGTTATCGCTCGGAGGTGGTGGAAGCCATGGTACAAGAATTGGAACTACAAAAAGGCTATTTGCAAGGAGCCCCACTGGAAAGTATCTATTTCGGCGGTGGCACGCCCTCTCTTTTAGGTCAAGAAGAATTAAATCGGCTCTTTGACAAAATCCATGAGCTTCATCCTGTAAAACCAGATGCAGAAATAACCTTAGAAGCGAATCCGGATGATTTAACCGTCGAAAAGTTGACGCAGCTTCAGCAGACGCCAGTCAATCGATTGAGTATTGGTATTCAGTCTTTTTCGGAAGCAGATTTAAAATACATGAACCGGGCACATGATGCATCCGAAGCGAGCGCTTGTATTGAACTGGCACAAGCAGCTGGTTTTAATAATTTAACGATTGATTTAATTTACGGTTCTCCGACCACCAGTCATGCTCAATGGGCAGAAAACATCCAACAAGTTTTGGATTATGATATTCCACATATTTCTTGTTACTGCCTGACGGTTGAACCAAAGACGGCTTTGGCTCACTTCGTAGCTACTGGGCAATCAAAGCCCGTAGATGATGTACAGGCCGCTCAGCAGTTTCAGTACTTAATGGCCCAATTGTCTAAGGCAGGCTATGAACATTACGAAATTTCTAATTTTGCAAAGCCTGGAAAATACGCCGTGCACAATTCTAATTATTGGTTGGGAAAACATTATTTAGGAATAGGCCCCTCTGCGCATTCTTACAATGGACAATCCAGGCAGTGGAATATTGCCAATAATAGCAAATATCGAAAAGCTTTAGCTGCTAATGAACTCGCTTTTGAGATCGAATTTCTAGATGCAGAGCAACGATACAATGAATTAGTGATGACGCGCTTGAGAACAACCTGGGGCGTCCACTTATCAGACTTAGATGCCAAGTACCAAGAATACTTTGCACAGCAAATGGCTCCATTTGTTGAAGCTGGACAAGTACTTCATCAAGCAGGTCATTATGTTTTAAGTCCAGCTGGCCGACTACTAGCTGATCGGATTGCAATGGAAGCTTTTTGGAGCACATAGTTCTTTCCACAATTAAAGTCCTGCCTAATTGCTTCATCCATAAATGTAGTCTACATTATATTTATTTTCATCTTAAAACAATTAAAACATTTTCAAAACCCTAAAATACAGACAATTAAATAAAATTTATATACCCTGTTGACATTTTAAAACATTTTGTGTATATTTGTTTTAACAAAAAGTTTTAAAGATGGAATTACATGTATTGACCAGCAAAAAAGGCACAAAAGTAGTTACTGCGAGTAATTTACATGCAGTATTGCAATTGGCAGATCATCACTATAGTATGAATGTCCGAAAATGGCTGGACGACATCTATGAGTTTCACGATGGCATTCGCAAACCTTCTAATTTGCGAGATTTTGCCAAGCGTCAAATTAAGGATAATCCTGTTTTTAAAGACTATTACCTATCCGTTGAATTGGCAAAACTAATTACGCTTGGTACGCGTAGTAAAGTAAAGTTTAAATACGCTCGATATTTATTAGCTTTTGAAGAAGAAGAGGAGCGCATCGATCAGCTCACCAAAGAACAAGTAGAAACTGTTCTAGATCTAACTAAAGCTATGAGTATGGTCACTTGTCAAGAAGCCAGTGAAAAGCGGCATTTGGCTCTTTACGAGCAGCGTAACGGAGGATCTGCTGCCAATTGGTGGAAATACCGAGCGAGTATCTTAGGTTACTCCGCGGAGAAACTCAAAAGAGAGTTGGAAAAGATCGGTAAAGAAATAAAAGGAAAAACCCAGCGACAGATGTTGCTCCAAATGGATCACCACGAATTAATCCGCACTGGAATCATTGATCTATTTTTAGGCATGGGGAAAAGTGCAGAATATGCCCGCACAATGGGAGATCTGGCTAAACGTTTTGCCATGGAGATGCAAAT
>CAXIDD010000433.1:0-5113 GCA_964021975.1 uncultured Saprospirales bacterium
ACCAAAATAGATTTAATGCATAAGAGTTTAGGAATAGCACTATTTGTTGTATAAAAAAATAATCAGATTGGATATATCCAATCTGATTATGGCAGTACAAAAGTAAATCTTAAAAACTAATTAATGATCAATCCGTCGAGAATTACTTTTTTGAGCGACTACTGCCTGCGCAGTTACTTTCTTGACAGGTATTGGGCTGTGAAAGACTTCATCCATACGGTCTATCAAGTCACTATATTCCGCGGCTAAGACATTCTGATTGTTTTTATTGATATTCATATTAGCCACTTTTCTGTTAAAGTCACGGAAATCTTGCTTTAACTCTGCTATAATCAACTTTCTAGCCAGTGGCTGTACGGGAGTCAATTGAGCGGTCAATGGTAAGCAAGTAGCCAATAACATAACGAATATTAAAAGATGGCGTTTCATGATTATTTAGATTTTTATATGGTACTTCTGTATAAAAGGTTTTGCATATGTATTTTTGTAAAAGCCTTTTGGTTCAGATTCTTAATCAAACTGTACAATACAAATATCTAACTTTCAACACTTTATGTCAATGGGCTACCAGGTATTCTCGACAAAACCTAGTAGAAATGGGATTTCTACTAGGTTTTGTCGATGAAAAATCAGCCGAAAAGACAAATAGCCGAAGTTTTCAAACTTCAGCTATCTATATTCCGACTATTTGTCCTTGGATTATCTATTTCAAGGCTTTAACACCTACACCTTTTCCCCATTTGTAGGTGCGTGCACCTTCTAAGACACCTCTTTCAGCACATACTTCAGCTAAATAGAAGCGGCCTTCTACCGGAGCCAAACTTTTCTCTAAACGCCCCCGATGAAGTCCATCATACTCTTTATAAGAAATGGCTTTGCGGTTTTCCAAACGATCTTTTAATAAGAAGCGGTTGGTTATAGTTTGCCATTCTGCTTGCACAGTTCCAACGAAAACTTTTGATTTGGAACCACTACCATAACCAAAAAAACCAATTTGACTATCTGTCAAAGCTGTTTGATCCACTAAATCTTGTTCCAAGGTGCTCATGAGCGACAAGAACAAAGAAGAAGTGTACAAATTCCCCATTAATGAAGAAGCCCATTCTCCTTTGGCAATCTTCTCCGCTACAAAAGTACGATAGCGGGTAGTCTTGCTGATGGCTCGTAAAAATTGACCATAGGCTTTTTTATAATCTTCTTCTGTTTGAAAATCTATTTCCAGAGGTAAATCCTGTTGTAATTCTTCTTTCAATTGCCCCCAATCTCCTCTCTTCACACTTTCTAAATAAAATATTTCTGAAAACATCCGACGAGCCTGATAAGCATACGGTAGGTGAAAAACCAAGCGTCGCCAATTATCCGTTAAAGCATCTGCAGAAGATAAGTCAGCCTCATGAGCATAATGTTCCAAAGCTTCTTTGATCCGCTCTTGATAACAGTCGTTAGAATAAGGACCATCAAATACGGGCGTTTCTTTATGTAAGGTAAGCGCACGGCTGTTGTCATCCAAAATGCCATTTACTTCTAAGCGATTTTCTAACTGGCGTAGCAAAGCATCGATATCAATACCATTTTTACCAGTTAACTGGATGACTTCTTTGATTAATGCTTTCTTATCCAAAGTCCTGACGGGCTTGAAGAAATCATGTACACCACGAGTCGCAACGCCCCAATTCTCGCTAATAGCTAATAAACGCGGAGATTCTTTAACCAAAACAGCCACTGCACCAGCACCTTGTGTGTATTCCCCCGTAGAGTTTAATTCATATTTTGCTACATCCGAACCAACAATAATTCCGATTCGACCTTGTCCGGCACGAACCCAGTCCAGGGTATTGTGCATAGCATCAATAGAACCAATACAGGCAAAAGTTAAATCCACTACATCACAATTCAGGAAGCAATCGTTTCCATAAGTATCTCCAAAGTACTGCGTAAGCATTTCTACTACGTAAGTCGCCATTGGTTTGGAACCATCCACAGAACTCTCCGTCCCCATGTAAATCCGACCAATCTGACTAGGATGCAGATCATTTTGCAAAATTAGCTGCAATACGGCATTAGCTGCCATGGTAGCAGCATCTTCGTGTACATCAGCCAGTGCCATACTCGTCAAACCTAAGCCTTTATTTAACTTGGCATACTCGATATCGCGTGCTTTAGCCAGCGTCTCGATGGGCAAATAAATTTGTGGGATATAGGCCGTCATGTCATCGATACCTACTGATTTATTTCTTCCTGTTTCCATCATAATTACCTTAACTTTATTGGGCTGGGCCCTGGGTCAAATTGACTGAGTGATTTTTTAAAAGCAGAATTAATCTTTCTTTTTAAACTTTCAGAATTCACAAAATAGTCGTTGACCCAACAATCTTGAAATACATTGGTTTATTTTAATATTCAATAAGGAGTCTGTAATTCCGAATTTAGACTTGAATTAAACCGATGAATTTTAATTTAAAAAACTGATTATCAAAAAGTTAAATCTAAATCAAGCACCGAAACATAAAATAATTTTCAGACTTATCTTTGTTCCTTCAGAAACTGGTTTAATGCATAAACTCTACTAATTTAAAATTTTACTAATGAATGTTAAGTGGCTACGACAACAATGGAATTCCGGACAAACTGTATTTAATTTTTTCCTAACCGAACCTTCTCCTTTTAATGCAGAACAATACGCAGCCCTGGGTTTTGAAACACTCACTCTTGATTTGCAACACAGCCTCATTGAGGATGCTCAGATTCTCGCTATGGTACAAGCAATTAAAGCTGGGGGTAGTTTAGCGATGGCTAGATTGAAGTGGAATCGGCCAGAATTGGTTATGAAAGCCTTGGATTATGGCATTCCTGTTTTGATTTGCCCGATGATCGATCGAGCTCAAGAGGCCGCTGATTTTGTAAAAGCGGCTAAATATCCACCTTTAGGCAATCGAAGTTTTGGGCCGGTTCGTGCGGGTCTAGAAGGCAATTATTTTGCGGAAGCCAATAAAGAGACCCTCACTTTTGCAATGATTGAAACCGCAGGTGCTGCCAATGACCTGGAGGCTATTGCCGCTACTCCAGGGCTAGAAGTCCTTTATTGTGGTCCATTTGATCTCATTTTAAGATGGGGATTGGAGAAGAAAGCAGATTTTTCGGATACCACTTTACAAGCCGTTATCAATCAAGTATTACAATTATGTCAAGATAAAGGATTGTATTCTGGTATATTCAGTACCCAAATTAAGGATGCGCAAGCTATGGCTCAAAAAGGATTTAACTTAGTTACTTGTGGGACAGATGGGCTATTATTACAACAAAGTGGCCAGCAATGGTGGTCTAGCCTTAAAAAAACGTAATAGATTCCAACCTCTGCCAGTCGATTATCGTCTTACTGTAAAAATCAAATGATATGACTTGCTCCAAGATAAGTCTCCTTGTAGTTTTAATCTTAACTTGCTTTGGCTGTCATGATACTTTAGAGCTTGAAAATGATATAACGCTTTCCAACGAAGAAAAAGAGATTTTGGAACAATGTCGAATGGAAGCCTTAAAAACAAAAACACAAATTGAAGCAAATCTGATCGGTAATTGGCGTTTATCAGGTTATTCTTGTGGTTTTTGTTCTTTTAGTGAAGCGCCAAATGCTTCAGCGAATTTTAAACCTGATTATTCCGGCACGCTTAATTATCAAGGCTGGGACGGAAGAAGGCCTATTCAGTCATTTACATGGAGCGTCAAAGATACTATTGATCTTAATGGAAATCCTATTTTCATTTTACATACTGAACCGAATATGACTAGTTTAAATGCTACTGTTTTTTGTCAAAACTACCTGTATAATACCGATGGTAAAACCATCGCTGATGTTCCTATTTACATTTATGCTAAAGAATAAATGTAAAGCCATTCAACCCTTTTTTAAATCTCAAAAACTACCAGCTATGAAGTACAAAATATTAACCTGGATTTTTGCCTTAGCATTTATAGGTTTGGGCTGTGAAGACAGCCTGAAACTAGAGGAGGACGTACGAATTTCTGAGGAAGAAATAGAAGTATTAGAAGATTGTCAAAATAATCCGATAAGGACCCAAAAACAGATTGAAGCAAATCTGATCGGTAATTGGAAATTAGTAGGATATGCTTGCGGCAATTGTATAGACGGGAAAAGTCCAAGGGCAAGCATTACGTTCCGAGCTGAGGAAGGTCAAATTCAATATGATGATGGATTTGAGCAAATTGATGCTGAATTCAGTTGGCGTATTGAAGCATCCAACAATATATTTGGAGAGCCGACATTAGCACTTAAAACAGAGCCAATTTTACCCGGCTTATTTGCAGAGGTCTTTTGTCAAGATTATATGGCTTATAACAATACGCCCGTTGATGGACCTTTATTAATTTATGCCAAGCAATAAGCCTCCATTCCACTTCTCTAACGAAAGCGGCCTGTCTAATCAAGGATCAGACAGGCCGCTATTTTTGTATAATCAGTTAAGGATAGCCTTAAACTTATTTTAATTCAAAGGTAGTGCTACCTGCTAAGTATCCTTTATTGAATACCTCTAGCTTGTAGTTACCAGCATCAAAAGCTTGTCCTGGTGCCCAGATGGTACAAACCTGCTGTACATCATTTTCGTAAGCAATTTCTGCAGTACGTGTAAATAAGAAGGCCTCTCCAGTATCATTGTTTTGAAATTCACCCGAACCTAAGGTCTCAATTGCAAGCGTGACCCCATCAGGATTAATGATGCGGACAAAGAATAACTCGTTCCCAGTATTGGTGACATCGTTGCTAGTTGTATTAAAACAAACTTGCAGTTGATCAATGTTCTTTTCTTATTGGTTTTACCGTTATCTCTAACTTTTAAACCCGTCACTTCGATACTGTTTACCTTGACAACAGAAGCCACATTCACCTTTTCAGAAAGTCTCTGTGTGGTTTGCTCCAGCTCTTGTGCCTTGTTCTGCAATTCTGATTTTTCGGTACTCAACATTTCAGCAGTTTGCTGCGTCTCCATCAAAGAAGTTTCTAATACTTGCTTCTCTTCTGCCAGTTGGGAATTGTTGGCGGTCAAAAGCTCATTCTCTTCCCGAAGTTGGTTAATTTCTGCCAGGTACTGCTGAGCCT
>CAXIDD010000434.1:0-5108 GCA_964021975.1 uncultured Saprospirales bacterium
ATATAATGCATTGATTCCTTCACTACGAGCTGCATGTCCAGATTGTCCAACAGCTTCTCCGTCAACGACCATGAGTCCTCTTTCTGCTATAGCTAAGCGCATTTGTGTGGGTTCTCCAACAATCGCAGCATCAATTCCTCCCAACTCCGGCAGCACCAAAGCAATCCCATTGGGTCCAGATATTTCTTCTTCCGCAGTAGCGGCCAAGACTAAGTTAACGGGTAGTTCTTTCTCGTAAAAGAAACAAAAAGTCACGATCAGAGACACTAAAGAAGCCCCCGCATCATTGCTTCCCAAACCAAAAAGTTGATCCCCTTCTAAATTAGCTTTAAAAGGATCCCGCTGCCAACCTTTGGCAGGCTTGACGGTGTCATGGTGGGAATTAAGTAGCAATACAGGCTTTTGATCCGACCAATTGGTTGTTTTGGCTACAATATTATTTTGGAAACGCTGGTGTGGAATCCCTTTTTGCTCCAGAAACTGTTGAATCAAATCAGCCGTAGCAGACTCTTGCCGAGAAAGAGAAGGCGTTTCAATTAATTGTTGGAGTAATTCAATGGCATCCGTTTGTAAAGAAGTGATGGTCATAGGAATTTCAGTTAGTTGGTATTTGTAGCGGCAGATTCATCCGCCAACAAGTTGATAATGTTGAGCAAGCTCGTCGGTAAAAGAATTTGCAATTAAAGCTGCAAATGTAATTATTGTAAAACGGTACCTCCTGATGATAATGTTCTTGGCCCACAAATTTTGACTGTGGTTACCCCATTTTTGATCGCAGCAAAAGCATTGTCCAATTTAGGGATCATACCACCGCTGATTGCGCCACTTTGTTGGTGTTGCTCATATTGCTGGTAATCTAAATTTTGGATCAAACTTTCTGCATCTTTTGGATTGGCCAGTACACCATCAAAATCTAAACATAAGATCAATTGGACTTCATACAATTCAGCCATTGCCTGACTCAACTCAGCTGCAATAGTATCCGCATTGGTATTCAACAATTGCCCTTGTTGATCATGGGTAATGGCACAAAAAACGGGCGTAAAATTTGCTTTCAACAAATGGTCAATGCCAGGGGCATCAATCGCATCTATATCTCCGGCAAAACCATAATCGATGGTCTGCACGATGCGTTTATGGGCTTTAATCAGGTTACCATCTGCACCACTTAAACCCAAAGCATTACAGTTTTTTGCTTGGAGTTGGGCCACTACTTTTTTATTGTATAATCCGGCGTAGACCATGGTTACTATTTCTAAAGTAGCCTCATCGGTTACTCTACGGCCTTCGATCATTTGAGCAGGTACGCTTAGTTGTTTTCCAAGTTGGCTCGCTTTAGCACCACCGCCGTGTACTAAAATTTTAGCACCTGGTAATTGGACAAAGTCTTGTAAAACTTGATCCAAAACGGTGGGGTCTTCTACGACCTTACCGCCAATTTTCAATATAGTTAATTGCACCCTTTAAAAATTAGTTTCTAAAATCGTTTTTAATACAGCTTGTGCGGCATAAGTTCGGTTCCCAGCTTGTTGAATAACGGCAGATTCTGCGCTATCAATCACCGCATCTTCTACAATAACATTTCGCCGTACTGGCAGACAATGCATAAAGTGCGCTTGGTTAGTCAATGCCATTTTATCAGCGCTAATCATCCAGTCGTTTTCCTGAGGAATTATTTTGCCGTAAGGCTTAAAAGCGGACCAGTTTTTAGTATAAATAAAATCTGCCTCGGCAAAAGCTTCCGCCTGATCATAGATCACAGTCGTGTCTTTTATAAACTCCGGAGCTAACTCGTAACCTCTTGGATGCGTCACTTGCAAATCAACATCAGCGGCTTGCATCCATTCGATGAATGAATTGGAAACAGCTTGTGGCAGCGCCTTTGGATGTGGGGCCCAAGACAAAACCACCTTTGGGCGTGCCGTTTTTTTGAGTTCTTCTATGGTAATTAAATCCGTCAGCGATTGTAATGGATGTCGAATCGCAGATTCCAGACTAATGACCGGTACTTTTGCATACCGAATGAAGCTATTCAAGATGGCATCTTGATAATCTTTTTCTCGATCGGTTAAGGATGGGAAAGTCCGAATGCCGATGACATCAGCATATTGGCTGATTACAGCTGCTGCTTCTTTGACGTGTTCTGCCCGATCCATATTCATGACTGCACCATCTTCAAACTCCAAGGCCCAACCTTGTTTGGCATTCATATTAATGACATTCATGCCGAGGTTAAAACCTGCCCGCTCCGTACTTAACCTAGTCCGCAAACTAGGATTAAAAAAGAGCAAAATCATGGTCTTGTCCTGCCCAAGGTTTTTATGGGCAAAAGGAGAAGCCTTTAAATCTAAGGCAGACTGAACTAAAGCAGGTACATTATCGACGTCATAGATGGACGTAAATTGATTCATTTGGTATGTTTTTTGATTTGAAGGTTTATCGGTCTTGTGGTCTAATGTTTCAGCGCTTTCATATGCTCAACTACCGGCACAAATTTTGTTAAAAATTCGTTCACTTCAGTCGTTCCAATATTCAGCGCTGGCAGAAGGCGGATCACATTTGGATTGGCAGCAGACCCGGTAAATACGCCATGCTCGAATAGCAATTCCTTACGTACTTCCTTCACGGGCTGATCCATTTCTATGCCTATCATTAGACCTGCACCGCGTACTTCTAATGGCCCATCCATTGCTTGTAGCGCAGACTTTAGATGCGCTCCCCAATGTCTGGCATTTTCAATCAGGTTTTCAGATTCCAAGACATCCAATACGGCAATCGTTGCCGCACAGGCCAAATGATTTCCACCGAAAGTAGTGCCCAAAAGACCGTATTTAGCTTTAAATTTCGGATGCAATAAGATTCCCCCCACTGGAAATCCATTGCCCATGCCTTTAGCCATGGAAATAATGTCTGGCGTGACCCCTAAATGCTGAAAAGCAAAAAAAGCACCGGTACGTCCAAACCCAGATTGGATTTCATCCAGAATAAATATGGTATCGTGCTGATTACAAAGTTGTTGCACTTCCTGGAGGAAATGGGCATCTGGCTGATGGATACCACCAATTCCCTGAATGCCTTCTATAATCACCGCACAAACATCTCCTTTTTCAATACTGGCAGCTACGCTTTCCAAATTATTCCACTCGTGAAACTCTGCTTGGTAACCTCTATTAATGGGTGCCTTTACTTTTTCGCTATCCGTTGCATTGACCGCAGCTGAAGTTCGGCCATGGAAAGCACCTTTGAATGCAATGATTTTGGTGCGCCCATTCTGAAAAGAAGCCATTTTTAAAGCATTCTCATTCGCTTCAGCACCACTGTTGCAAAGGAAAAGTTGGTAGTCTTCACAATTAGAAAGTCGACCTAATTTTTGAGCCAACTCTACCTGCAATGGATTCTGTACAGAGTTGGAATAAAAGCCCATCTTTTGGACTTGTTCCGTAAGCTTTTGTATATAGTGGGGATGGCTGTGACCAATGGAAATGACGGCATGGCCACCATAAAAATCCAGGTAAGAACGGCCGGCCGCATCATATACATAACTACCTTGTCCCCGAACGGGCTCTAAATCAAAAAGTGGATATACATCGAATAGTTTCATACTACCAGGTGTTGATTTTATGATTTGTTGAGGTGTTAATTTTATGATTTTAATTCAAAATTCATCACCTCGACATATCATTTATTAAATATTTAAAAAGCTAGTGCTTTCAATTGAAGGCCCAGCGTCTCTTCCCAGCCGAAGACCAAATTCATGTTCTGTACAGCTTGGCCGCTGGCCCCTTTGAGCAAGTTGTCAATCATACTAATGATTAGCACTTTGTCCTCGTGCTTCTCCAAATAAACCAGACACTTATTGGTATTCACCACTTGCTTGAGGTTTGGATTGCGGCGCGTGACAATGGTAAAAGGATGATCAGCGTAAAAAGCTTCGTACAAAGCATAAAGTTCTTCTAAGCTTTTAGAAGATTGGGTATATAAACTAGCAAAAATCCCTCGAGGGAAATCTCCTCTCAAGGGTAGAAAATTCAGATTATGGTTGAAGTCCCCCTGTAATTGTAAAATGCTCCGTTTGATTTCATCCAAATGCTGGTGCTGAAAAGCTTTATAAATAGAGAGGTTATTATTGCGCCAACTAAAATGGGTGGTTGGTTTCGGAGACTGCCCTGCACCTGTCGAACCTGTAATAGCGTGGATCTGCACATCTGCACTCAAATCTCCAACGGAAGCTAAGGGCAATAACCCTAACTGTATCGTAGTGGCGAAGCAACCACAGTTAGCAATTCGATTGGTCTCTTGAATCGCAGTCTTATTGAGCTCTGGGAGTCCATAAACGTAGCTTTCTGACAAACGATAATCGCGACTTAAATCAATAATAGCCACCTGATCTGGCACTGGATTTTCCGTAAGGAAAGTAGCCGATCGGCCATGCCCCATACAGAGGAACAACACATCCAAATCAAAGTGAAAATCACTTGAAAAATCTAGATGGACCTCTCCAATTAGATCCTCATGCACTTCACTTACCGGTTTCCCCTGTTGACTATTAGAGTAAATATAAGCGATCTCTACTGCTGGATGATATTGTAAAATACGGATTAGCTCTCCTGCGGTATAGCCACCGCCGCCGATGATTCCTACTTGCTTCATTTGTTTGTTTATTTTGGACACAAAGAACTTGGAGAGCACTAAGAACACAAAGATTTTTTAGTGTTTTAAACACCCCTCCTGCTTATTGGTTAAAAGCCAATAGCCAAGCTATTTTTTATTAGACTCCTGTACAAAACGATGAATTTTACTTTGGTTGGCCAGGATTTTAGTGAAGCCTTTCACATCTTCGCCACTCCAACCTTTGTTCATCTCTCCGTAATGACCAAAAGCGGAGTTCATCAAATCATAAGGAGATTCAACACCGGCTAATTCGAAGCGATAAGGTTTCAAGGTAACAAATACTTTACCACTTACGGTCCCTTGAGTATCTTCCAAGAAAGTCTCAATATTACGCATCACAGGGTCTAGCAATTGCCCTTCATGAAGCAGCATCCCGTACCAATTGGCCAATTGCTCTTTCCAGTACTGTTGCCATTTGGTTAAGGTATGTTTTTCGA
>CAXIDD010000435.1:0-5107 GCA_964021975.1 uncultured Saprospirales bacterium
TATCACAAAGTTCATCACCAGCAACACTACAGTTCGAATTACTACCACGAGTAACCAGCTCTGGTGTAGCGCCACTAGGACCACTGGTTGGATATAAAGAAAAGTATTGCCCTAATAAATGCGTGATTACCGTTTCCGCAGAAAAACCAAAACAACGAGTAGCATATATAACATTATTCCCTTGTCCTGGATAATCAGCAGATCCACAATAACCAGAACCACCAGATTGCAATTGATTTACAAAAAAGAAGTTCAGTACATTGGGTACCTCATACTGCGCCAAAGCACTTTGATTGCCTAAATTCAGATTATAAATTGCTGGATCATCAATTAGGTTGATGGTACCACAATTGTACAATTGGATATTGGCATCAATCAATTCTTCATTGGCCTTACTGATGTAATAAGAAGAATTAAAAATGGAGGCAGCAAAAGAAGCACCCGTCCTTGCAATATGCAATTGAATGGGGATCCAAACTATTGAATTACTGCTGCGTAATTGTCCATTTTGGGCATCAAATCGATAGGCATTTTCGTTGGTAAAATCCATCCGTGCACGGCGACTTTGATCCATGAACGCTCGGGCAGCAACATCTAATTGTGCGGCTGATAATTGGCTTTGCTCCTGGGCGTAAGCCGTCGTTACCAAAGCCCCAAAAAGCAATAAAAAGGTAAAATTCTTGAACATGTTTTTAGTTTAGTGGGAGTTATCTAATCGATGAAATAGTGCTATACTACTTCATTCATACCAATACGAAATTAGTAGAGTAAACCACAGTATTGATGGGGATTAAATAAGTGTCGTAGATTAGATGATAAGTGTCTGTTTTTACGTTTTAGCTAAAGTTCACTAATCACCCAAATAATGATATGATGAGAAATACACTTTTAGGCCTCGCCTGCATTGCTCTTTTTTTATCTTCTTGTGTTACTAGGCGTTCCGTACCAACGGCAGAGCCTTATTATCAAAGCTATGGCTCCAATGAAGTCATTACGGAGTCTTTGTTTAATGATAAGGATGCTACCCTAACGGAGGCTTCTATTCAAAAACTTTTAGATGGTCGGATTGAAATACCTGACAATGCTCGAATTGCAGTTTATCGCTTTGGTAATGGGAATCGTAGTCGGTACTATCCATCCTGGACAACCAACGAAGCTTATTTAAAAACACAACAGGAATACCTCAACACCCTAACCAAAAATATTGAGGAATCAGAGGGTGTTCAGAACGTAATTTTAATGCCTCAAATGATGACTAGTCGTCAACCAAACATTACGCAACTTCGAGAAGCGGCGGTACGTTTGCAAGCCGATATGTTGCTTGTTTTCCAACTCAACAGTGATCTTTATCATAAATACAAAGTGTTCAAAAAAGATGAAGCAAAAGCATTTGCTACTTGTGAAGCCGTTTTGCTAGATATTCGGACGGGGGTCATCCCACATTCCAGCGTATACACAGAAGAATTTTTTACTCAAAAAATGGAAACAGACCTCACCGTTGAAGACATGCACCGACGAACAGAAAATGAAGCTGTCATGAAAGTATTGAATAAAACGGGAGCAGAATTAAGTCGTTTTTTAAAGCAGTAAGTATCGGATTCAGTCTTCGAAAACCCTATCTTCGCAGGTATGAGTGCTATTACCATTTTCGGGATTCGTCACCACGGGCCAGGTTCTGCCAAACGCTTATTGAAAGCCTTACGGGAGTTGAAGCCTGACTGCCTATTGGTAGAAGCACCTCAAGATTCAGAAGCACAACTACAACAAATCCTGACCAAAGGATTTAAACCACCCGTAGCCCTTTTATTATACGACCCTAAGGATTTTAGGCAAGCTAGTTATTTGCCTTTTGCAGAATTTTCTCCGGAATGGCAGGCCATTCAATATGCTCTAAAGCAAGAAATACCTGTACGTGCGATGGATCTTCCAATGAGTATTCAACTAGCTTTGAAAGCAGATACACAGCTAGCCATGATGGATACGCTGCTCACCTCTGAAGATCAGCAGTTGCGTCGAGACCCCCTTGGGTTTATGGCCAATATAGCGGGCTACGACGATAGTGAACGCTGGTGGGAACATACCTTCGAGCAAGAAGAAAATGACTTGGCTGTATTTACGGGTATTCAAGAAATAATGCGCGCGCTGCGGAGTGAAACCAAAGGAATCGAAACAACGGAAACTTTACTTCGAGAAGCTTTCATGCGTAAAACACTCCGAAAAGCACAAAAGGATCAATTCCAAAATATTGCTATTGTATGCGGGGCCTGGCACGGACCAGCGATTGAGGACTACAATCAAATTAAAGCAACAAGCGATAATCAGTTGTTACGTGGCTTGAAGAAGATCAAATTAAAAGCTTGTTGGATCCCTTGGAGTTACGAGCGGCTGGCTAAAAACTCTGGCTATGGTGCGGGTATTCTATCTCCAGCTTGGTACGAATTGATTTTTAGCAGGCGCAAGGAGACCAACATTCGATGGATGACCAAAGCTGCTCGGTTATTTCGCCAGAAAGACTTGGACTCTAGTTCTGCGCACGTGATCGAAGCGGTGCGACTGGCCGATACGCTGGCCACGCTGCGTGGCCTTCAGATTCCAGGGATTGAAGAATTAGAAGAAGCAGCAATTAGTATTTTTTGTCAAGGAGATACCACACCTATTGAGCTGATCCGACAACAAATAGTAGTTGGTGATACCGTTGGTAAAGTGCCGGCTGGTTTAAGTGTGGTTCCATTACAAAAAGACTTTCAGGCCTTAGTCAAGAAAGCGCGTCTCAGTAATTTTTATCAAAGTTCAGAACAAGCCACCAAAGAATTTGACTTTCGTAAGAAAACGCAAAAAGCGGCCAGTATTCTACTGCACCGGCTCAACCTTTTGGGTATTCCCTGGGGAACACTTGGGAAATTAAGTGGTCGCGAACTGGGCTCCTTCAAGGAAAAATGGAAATTAAAATGGCGACCCGATTATGAAATTCGGATCATTCAAGCCAGTATGTATGGCAATACTATAGAGGAAGCTTGCTATCAATATGCAAGAGAAAAAGCCGACCAGGCCAAAGATTTAGCACCTTTATTGGATTTACTAGACCATTTGCTAAAAGCAGAATTAGCGAGTTTAGCGGCTGAAATTATTCCAAAAATGGAGAATTTGGCTGCTCGTTCTACGGATATTTTACAGTTAACAGCAGCAGTACCACAGTTGATCAGAATTTTACGCTATGGTTCTACCCGCGGTTTGGATACGCACGCAGTACAAACACTATTAGAAGCGCTTTTACCGCGTATTTTCATTGGTTTACCCAATGCTAGTCGGCATTTAGAAGAATCTGCAGCTAAAGATATTTTCCAACAAATCTTAAATATCCACAGTAGTCTTGGACTTTTTGACAATCCTAATTTCCGGTCGGACTGGAATCAATGTTTACAACAATTAACCCAACTACCACACACTCATCCTTTGCTACAGGGTATTTCTTGTCGGATATTATTTGATAGCAATCATTTTAGTGTTCCCAAAACAGCTTTGCAAATGGACTTGGCCCTTTCGGCTACAGTAGAGCCGTCTGTAAAAGCGATGTGGCTGGAAGGTTTTTTAAATGGAAGTGCATTATTGATTATTTATCAGCCTGCTTTGTGGAATATATTGAATCAGTACATTAAAAATTTACCACAGGAACAATTGTACGAGTCCTTACCCATTTTACGTCGGACCTTCGCAGCGTTTTCTAGTGGAGAGCGCCAACAATTGATGCAGTTGGCAAGGCAAGGAACTGTAAAAATAACCGAAGAAGAAGTGAGCTTTAATCAGGAACAAGCAGCCATACTCAAGCCGTTTTTGGTTGAGATGCTTTCTAGTTAGGGGTTATTTTGGACAAGTGAGGTAAACACAGGCCTCCGGACTATAATACAACTGAATTAATAAAAGAAAAGACCTGATCCCTATTCCTACTCAGGCTTTGATAAGAAGCAGATATTTTTAATTTCAGATACTTTTCATTCTAGAGACCGGTAGATAGCCACAGATTAATGCTAGCATTTGTCATTTGTGTCTTAGCGTATATAGTGGCGCACACTACTACCCCCATTTTCCAGGATTTCTACTTTTAATTAATCCTTGCATCTTTCCGGTTTTTTTTCGAATATTGCAATACTACAAAATAGTATTGACAAGATGAATTATATCAAAATCGGAGAATTTGAAGAGATCGTACTCCTCACCGTAGGCATTCTTCACGGTAATGCTTATGGGATTGCGATCAAGGATGAGATTGAGCAAAGACTCAATCGAGAGGTAAGCGTAGGAGCATTACAAATCACCTTAAGGCGCTTAGAAAAAAAGGGATTACTAGATAGTCAACGAGGCGATGCTACAGAGCAAAGAGGGGGCCGTCCTAAATTGTATTTCACCCTCAACATCCATGGAAAAAGAGCACTCGAATCGGCAAAAAATGCAAGAGAGCAGCTTTGGAATGCATTACCTCAATACATCCTGAATCTATGAGTCACAATGTGCTCAATAAATACCGTGAGTTTCCATTTAAACTATTCAAATGGTTCTGCAACCCCGAGATTCACCTAGATATTGAAGGTGATCTAATTGAATTATACAAACGTAGAATCCAAGAGAAAGGCGACAGAAAAGCAAAATTATTATTGTATAAAGATGTACTACTCTTATTCCGGCCGGGCATAGTCCGTCCAATTTCTTCTTTAAAAATCAACCGACAAAAAATCATGACAAAGTATCATTTAAAAATGGCCCTGAGGACCTTTAATAGGCATAGGACCTCCTTTATCATTAATATTATAGGTTTGTCAAGTGCACTGATTTGTGCCTTATTCATTTATATCTGGGTACTGGATGAATGGAAAATAGACCGTTTTCATACCAATGACCAGCAATTGTATCAAGTCTTAAGAACCTCTACCAATACAAAAGGGATTACAACAACTGAAAGTACACCCGCGCTCTTAACTAAAGCAATAAAAAAAGACATTCCGGAGGTAGAATATGCAGCGACCATTAACAACGCCGATATAGGATCATGGGCTAGGGGAATACTTTCCTATGAAAATAAGCAAATACAAGTTAGAGGTCTTTTTGCCAGTGC
>CAXIDD010000436.1:0-5106 GCA_964021975.1 uncultured Saprospirales bacterium
AACTGGCCGACCAATACAAAGATGACCCAGAGACTAAGCGATTAGCAACAAACGCATGGATAGCGGGTGCAGGTAAACTTGTGAATAAGCACCACAAGGAACACTTTGCATATAAGCAGACAGTGGATAAGGATTTTGTTCAATAATAGCCAGGCAATCTTCCAGCTTTTCATAAGTCATAATTGGAAGTACAGGCCCGAAAATCTCTTCTTGCATGATTTGCATCTCCATGGTTACGTCCACAAGAATAGTGGGTTCAATATAACGATCTTCTACCTTGACTTGACCACCATAAGCGATTTTTGCCCCTTTGTCTACTGCATCTTGAATCAATTGTTGAATCCGCTTGGTATTTTTAGAATTGACAATGCGGCCATAGGAGGAGTCTTTTTGAATATCATCTGATTCAGATTGGAAAAAACGTTCGATTTGATTGGTAAAGGCCGTCACAAAAGTAGCTCTATCCGCACTATGAATGAGTAAATAATCTGGTGAAATACAGGACTGGCCATTATTGAGAAATTTGCCCCAGGCTGTTTTTTGAGCTACTTTTTTTAGGTCTACTCCTCGATCAATGATCGCTGGTGATTTCCCTCCTAATTCTAAGGTGACGGAGCTAAGGTGCTGAGCAGCAGCAGTCATCACAATCTTGCCAACCTGTGGACTTCCGGTGAAGTAAATGTGGTTAAAAGGCAATTGAAGCAATGCTTGTGCGGCTTCTACACCTCCTTCTAAAAAAGCAATTTCCTGCTCTGGAAATATTGATCTTATCATTTCGGTCATGAAACGGCTGACTGCTGGAGCCATTTCAGAGGGCTTAACAATCACAGTATTTCCGGCAGCAATGGCATAGGCCAAAGGCATTAAGGTCAGCTGGAAAGGATAATTCCAAGGAGACAATAGGAGGCAAACTCCCTTGGGCTCTGCCAATAAGTAAGAACTGGTACCAATGTTGCCCAAACCACCAGATCGACGTTGCGGATACATCCATCGACTGAGGTTTTTACAAATAAAACGGATGTGTTGACGCAAAATCAAGGTCTCCGAAAGTAGTACTTCCGCCCTTGGCTTTTTGAGGTCCTTTTCAAAAGCAGCATACAGGCGATCCATATTTTCAGGATCATCAATGTAGGTGATGATTTTTTGCAATTTGGCCTTCCGATCTTTGGCCGTTGTTTGACGTAAGACCGTTTTATGAGCGCTTTGCAAATCAAAGATCCGTTGGGCTTCTTGTTGAATATTTTGAGTGGTCGTATTCATGATGACGCTATTTTATGCGGATGCGTTCGATGTCTAAATTCCGATAAATCAATTTGTCGTAGGTCCTGGGTAGTAGTCTTGCCGCTAGGTCCATCATCTTGGCATCACGGCCGATAAGTAGTCGTACTTTTTTCTTTTGGATCGCATTTAGGATTTGGGCGGCGGCGTCTTCAGCAGAAGTGCCGGCCATCTTATCAAAAGCATTCGCAAATTTTTGTAGTCTCGCCTGCTGGTTGGTCTCGATATTGCGGATAATATTGGTACGGATACCACCAGGATGGACACAGGTAATGGCAACACTAGATTTTCGGAGCTCATTTCTAAGTGTCTCGGTGAACCCGCGTACCGCAAATTTACTAGCTACATAAGGGCCTTGTAGTGGCTGACCGACAATTCCAAAAATACTGGAAATATTGACTAAGGATGCTTCCGGTTGCTCTTGTAAAAAAGGGAGAAAAGCTTTGGTCCCATAGATGACCCCCCACATGTTGACCCGCATGATTCTCTCATAATCTTCGATGTCTATATCTTCAATTCTCTTTTGTTCCAAAGTGAAGCCTGCATTATTGACTACAATATCCACTCGGCCAAAATGATCCTTTACGTTTTGCGCAAAACCATAAACCGATTCCCGATCTCCTACATCAAAGGTGGCCGACTGAACTTCTGTTTGGTCACCAAGCATTTGTACTGTTTCGGCGAGTGAATCTCCATTCCAATCGTTTAAAGCTAATTTACAACCTTGTTTGGCCAAAGCCATCGCCAATGCCCGGCCAATGCCTGAACCTGCTCCGGTGATGACCGCTACTTTATCTTTTATTTGTTGCATGTTTATTTTGTAATTTGATTTATCGTTTGTGCTAAGAGCTTGTTCATCGTAGGATGTGCCTGCGACATCAAGTCACAGTTTAAAAATATGTCCATGTAGTCTTTGCCCACCATCAATGTAAACGGTCTCTCCAGTAATATAAGCCGCATAAGGACTAACCAAAAAATTACTCAGCCAAGCAACTTCTTCCGTACTACCTAAACGTTTCATAGGAATGGTATCTGCAATACCTTCTAATAATGGCGGTGGATAATTTTCTAAGCCAGAAGATTTGATAATACCGGGCGCGATGGCATTGATTCGGATGTTGTACTTACTCCATTCTACGGCCAATGATTTTGTGAAGTTATCGATACCAGCCCGAGCCGCTCCCGTATGGGACATACCAGGTACGCCTCTAAAAATATTGACAATCATATTTAAAATGATGCCTTCTTTTTGAGGAATAAAGAAGTTTTTGGCCATAATTTGCGTCATGAACCAAGTCCCATTCAGGTTATTATTGATGACTGCTAACCAGCCTTTTTCACTAATATCTTCCGCGGTAGAAGGAAATTGACCACCTGCATTATTTATCAGGATATCAAGACGTTGATCATTGGCCATAATCGTATCGGCCATCGCTTGTATTTGTTCATTCTGTCGGATATCACAAACTACATAGGCACAATCACCAAAGGCTTGTAGTTTTTCGACAGCCGCTTGCAGACGCTCTTCTTTTCGAGAACAAATGTAAACTTTGGCCCCCAATTGCAGGAGTTGTTTGGCAATTTCAAAGCCGATGCCACTGCCACCGCCAGTAACTAGGGCTATTTTATTTTGGTAAGTATCTGGATTAAACATCTTGGTCTTATTTTAGGTTCTTGTATGGACCGAACAATAAAAGTGCTTATTGGGTCTTAAAAGAACTATTTATTTTTAGGACTTTTCTATACTTAGTAATTGACTCTGCCACTCCGGAGCATTCGCGGGGATGGCTTTTTTGAGTTGTCTGACAAATGGATGATAGTGGACTTCAACGGCGTGTCTTTTCGCCGCTGTGAAGTCTTTTGCGATCTGATCGGCTTCTTTCTTAGCCAAGGCTGCTATATTTTTGGGCAATTGATAACGGCCCATGATGTAATTACCTGCTAGCTTAGATTGTAGGTCACTGAGTGGCCAAACAGCTCCTTGCGGTTGGACCAAACCAATGAAAATGAGATTTTGATGCTCCGCATGGAACATGCGGTGGTACAATTCAATGCGTTCGGCATCTTCGTAGTTGAGGAATTGTTTGGCAAAGAAGGGTAAGGCAATTTTATAACCAGTTGCTGCAATGATGACATCAAAGTCTTCCTGACTACCATCTTGGAAAGTAACCGTAGGTCCTTCAATTTTTTTAATTCCTTTTTTAGGAATCACATTACCGTGTCTAATCTTGTAGAGTAGTTCAGAGTTAAGTGTTGGATGAGATTTGGTTACTTTGAAGGGCGGAGTTTCTAATCCATAATCCTCGTATTTACCAATTTGAATTTTTAAGGATAGTCGCCGCAAAGGATCTGCAATTAAACTTGGAATCCATTGCATGGTCGAGTTGAAAGTATCCGTTGGTTTGCCCAGCATAAATTTGGGGATAATGTACTGAGGTGACCGCATGCTGATACAAACTTTTTCGGCCACTCGACTAGTCTCCACTGCACAATCACAACCTGAATTACCACCGCCAATGACCAGCACTCTTTTTCCTGCAAAAGGTTGATTGGTTTTATAATTGTGAGCATGCAGGTATTGACCACTAAAGTCGCCCGGTAATTGAGGGTGCCGTGGAACACTATGATGCCCATTGGCTATCAGCAAGTAATCAAAGGATTCTTTATTTCCGTCTTTTAAGGTTATTTCCCACTGATTTTCTGCCTGTTTTTCTACTTTGCTCACTGTAGTATTGAAACGGATAAAACGCTCTAGGTCAAAATGTTTGGCGTAAGCCTGAAAATAAGCCAGTACTTGCCGATGAGAAGGGTAGTCTGGATAATCATCGGGCATTGGAAAATCCATATACTCAGACAAATGCTTAGAACTAATAATATGGGTGGTTTCACAAACACTACTGTGAGATTCCTTGGCAGAGAAGATCCAGTTGCCGCCAACCTGATCGTTTTGCTCAAAACAAACGATATCCTGAACACCAGCTTGTACTAAATTTTTAATGGCAGTGATACCGGAACATCCGGCACCAATAATGGCTACTTTTGGTTTCATCTTGTTTTGGTTAAGCGTTTAAAATACGCAATTAATGGTTTCGGATTGTCACGATTTTACCCTTTTTATTGGACTCCACAAAATGTAAGTAGAAAAAAAATAACTCTATGTCCAAGGAATGTTGTCTTTGGTCGAGACCGTGCAACCTTTGAGATCCTTTTCCCTCTCTTAGTAATATATATTTGTATTCAGACAAGGTTTAAAATATCTTTTTCATAGAATTTGAATATATATTAAATCACCCGACTTATTTTCTAACTTTTTATCACCCAACAACTTATGAAAGGATTCAAAATTATTGCACTGTTTTTATGCTTAGCCATTTTTACCTTACCTGCAATGGCTAATACTACACCCGAACCAGATGGTAAGCTTCTTTTTAAAACTAAAGTAGACGGTAAATCCGTGATTTATCGATTGTCCAATCTTCAAAAAATGGATACTCAAGTAGCCATCTACAGTATGGATGAGGGGACCCGTTATTACCGGAAGTTTATTAGCAACCACAATGGTTACGTTAAGCGTTTAGACCTAGAACAACTACCCAACGGAAAATACAAAATGGTTGTTTACAATGGCGAGGAGTCTAAAACAAAAGTTATGAAAATTGAAGAGGATATGATTTTATTCTCGAAGTAATTTCTAAGTCTTAAAAAT
This sequence comes from uncultured Saprospirales bacterium, assembly GCA_964021975.1. Taxonomy (GTDB): domain Bacteria; phylum Bacteroidota; class Bacteroidia; order Chitinophagales; family Saprospiraceae; genus DATFKA01. The sequence continues at coordinate 4,985 of CAXIDD010000436.1, forward strand.
TAGGTTCTACTTGAGCATTAATTCCATTTGCAGGATTAATGCTCATTTTTTTTTGAAAAATACCAACCGATTTAATTTTCGGACAGTCTAGTGATATGAAAAGGCTACCCGACTGTTTACTA
>CAXIDD010000437.1:0-5096 GCA_964021975.1 uncultured Saprospirales bacterium
TGGATACCAGCATCTTCAAAAGCTTGAGCTACTTCTAGTGGGTCTTCGTTGTAGACTTTTTTTTGTGCATAATCGCCTTGCGTCAGACGGACACATTTGCCATCAATCAGATCAATTGCAGGAATAATAAACATAATTGAATTTTAGATAGACAAGAAATTCTGGATAATGGTTTCTCCTACCGCACCAGATTTTTCTGGGTGGAATTGGGTTGCATAAAAATTATCTTTATGCAAACCGGCGCTAAATGGATGCACATAGTTAGTAGTGGCGGTGGTATGTGGTCCCAGCTCTACATAATAGCTATGGACAAAATAAACATAATTGTCATGTACATTCGGCGTGAATAGAGTGTCACCTTTTGTTTGTACACTATTCCAACCCATATGTGGTACTTTTTCCCCATTTAGAGCTTGAAAGCGTTTCACTTGTTGAGGAATGATACCCAGGCAAGGCGTGTCGTTTTCTTCGCTGTATTCGCAGAGTAATTGCATGCCTAAGCAAACCCCCAGTACAGGTTGTGTCAAAGAACGAATCACTTCATCCAACTTTTTGTCCCGCAGGTAGGCCATGGTGGTACTGGCTTCTCCAACACCCGGGAAAATGACTTTATCTGCTTGCCGTATTTTAGTGGGGTCATCGGTAAGAATGGCATCGACGCCTAAACGCTCCATTGCGAAGAGGACAGAGCGCACATTGCCTGCATTGTAATCAATAATTGCTACCGCCATTTTTTATTTGGGTTTTCTGTATAAAAAAATCAAATAGTTTTTTAGTACAGATTAACGATAATTTCAAGAACGCGCAAAGGTAGTAAGTGGTTCTGAGATATCCGAAAATAGCTTCATACAGTTGAAGTCTAATGCTTGTGTTTTTTGCTTTAGGCACAGTACCCATTTGAGTTTAACAGTATGATTTTGTTATTGCTCTTTTTACGTCTCAATTGGCCTAAAAATTATCAATAACAATTTTCAAAAGCCAAACCTGTCTACTGCAGGTAGATTCAATTAGCTTCTTAGCTGGGAGAGATTTATTTAATATCAAAATACGACATACCATAATTGATTTACCACAAGATATGAAGCAGTATCTGTTTTTCAGTGGCGTCAAACCAGGCAGGTCGTTCTTTCCTTTAACTATCGACTAGGTTGGCAGATAGTTAAATCTTCTTCTTTCTTTAACCATTAAGCCCCCGGATGATACATATAGACACCTGAGGGCTTAAATTAAATAGGCTCTTATTCAGTAGCTTACTTTTGAGGAGGCATAGAAGGCCGCACCTCTACTTTGCTAGGTAAAGTACGCGGATGCATTTTTAATAAGTCAGTAGTTATTTGTCCTAGATCTTCCGGTTGGATTTTCCAAGCTTCTGCATCTGTTGGGGTACGACCATTAAAATAGGTAGATACAGATCCGGGCATAATAGTAGTAACTTTAATACCATATTGGCGGAGGTCCATCATAATGGCTTGGGTAAAACCAACCAATCCGAATTTACTGGCATTATAGGCCGCCCCTTTGGCAAAAAAGTTGGTGCCAGCTAAGCTAGCAATCGTAATAATATAGCCTTGACTTTTCTTAATGGCCGGAATAGCTGCTTTTACACTATAAAAAACACCCGTAAGATTGATATCAATTGTTTGTTTCCACTGATCCAATTCCAGGGATTCAATAGGGGCGAAGTGGCCAACGCCAGCATTAGCAATCAGGATATCTAATTGACCAAAAGTTTCAAGGGTCTTATTGACACTGGCTTCTTGGGCTTGGTAATTGACAACATCTGCTTCTATACCGATGGCACTATTGGCTTGGATCTTATTAAGGTGCTTCGCTGCTTCGTCAGCGGCAGCTTGAGAACGGCTGGTGACCGCAACTTTCATTCCTTCCCGGACCATTGCTTCGGCAATTCCTAGTCCAATTCCTTTAGAACCTCCCGTAATAAGGGCTACTTTATTGTTTAAATCTTGCATGTTATGATTATTACTAGTTCATTGATGAGCTAATAACACCTTAAGATTACAATAGTTTGTTCGGTGAAATGCTTTTATACGGCTACCAATTCGGGGACTTTTGCCAGTTCGACGGCTAGCGCCTCATAAGATTCCTGAGAAAGGGGCACAAGTGGAAGCCGGACATCTTTGGTACACAGTCCTTTAATCTCCATAGCTGCTTTAACACCAGTAGGGTTACCTTCTAGATACAATAAAGGATGTATATCCAGTAAGTCTAAATTTAGTTTAGCAGCAGTTTCGAAGTCACCATTTAGTGCGGCTTGGATCATACTAGAAAAGTAAGAGGGAAAGGCATTGGCGATTACCGAAATCACCCCATCTCCACCATTGGCTATCAAACTTAGTGCCGTAGGATCATCACCCGAAAGTACTAAAAAGCCTTCTGGTCGGTCTTTGAGTATTTTCATGCCTTGTGTTAAGTCACCCGAAGCATCCTTTATGGCGATAAATTTCTTACTAGCGTGTGCTAGACGGAGTATCGTTTCTGGTTCTACATTGGAACCTGTACGGCCAGGAACATTATAAATAATAATGGGTAGAGGCGATACGCGCTCTAAAGCCATGTAATGTTGATAAATTCCTTCTTGAGGCGGTTTGTTATAGGCAGGGCTACTAGACATGATGGCATCAAAGCCCGTAAAGTCATATTCTTCGATGGCGGCAACTAATTTCTCAGTATAGTTGCTACCAAAAAGTCCTGCGACTAGTGGTACCCGGCCGTTAACTTTTTTGATGGTATAATCAAAAACAGCTCGGCATTCTTCTTTTGACAAGGTGACCGCTTCACCAGTGGTACCCAATGAAACAATGTAATTGACACCACCATTGATGACGTGGTCGATCTGTCTGCCCAATACTGGATAGTCTATATGATGGCCTTGGCATGGTGTAACGATGGCTACTCCCGTTCCACTGAACTTATGCTGCTTCATGTTCTTTATTCGTCTTTTTCAGAATCGCTTCCATGTGTTGAATAAAATCTTTAATGCTGGTTTGGTTTTTTACGCTTAGCATGAGGTCATAGGCCTCCATTTCGGTGCTAATTGGACCAACTTTAAGATTCGCTTTGGTTAGCGCAGCAATATACTCTGAATAAGTAGTTGTAGTAGGATTGAGAAAGACAAAGATATCAAAATTCTGTTGCAAAAAGAAATCAACTGCGTCACCTTTAGGAGCTTGCATCCAGTTGATTGATTTTTTATCAAAAAACTTAAAATCATGCGAAGCGCCATCACTTTGTTTAACATCAAAGTAACCTAGCAGAAATACTTTTTTGCGTTGTTTTTTTAGGCGATCTGCATATTGCAAGATTGCCTGACGGCGATCTAAAGAGGTGGCATCAAAAAGAATACCAATACTTTTTGCCGATTGGATGTTGACCTTTTTTTTGATGAAGTTGCCTCTTTTTTGCAACTCCTTTTTCAAGGTCGATTTTTTAAAGTACTCTCGTACATTTTGTAGTAAACTCATAAAGCTCTTTTTGCACTACTCCACTAACCAGCACTGAATAGCAGTACTAGAAATTGGGGGGAGAGTAGTATAATGGTTCGTTGAAGCGTAGCAATGATTTGTGGGCTACTCTTCTACTTTTTCTTCTACAATCTCATAGTCGCCGATACTGGCGTACTTATTAATTCTTGCTTCGATGCGCTCCTCAGCGTTCATCTCTTGTAGTTCGGCAATGGCCTTTTTAATGTGTCTTTTCAGCACCTTGGCCATTTCTTCTGGATTAGAATGGGCGCCACCTACTGGCTCTTTAATGATATCATCAATAATACCAAATTCCAACATGTCATCTGCAGTCAGATGGAGTTGCTCGGCTGCTTGTTCTTTATAATCCCAACTGCGCCACAAGATAGAGGAGCAAGATTCAGGAGAAATAACAGAGTACCAGGTATTCTCCAACATAAAGATTTTATCTCCTAGGCCAATCCCAATGGCTCCACCAGAGGCACCTTCACCAATCACTACACAGACGATAGGCACGGTCAGTTGCGCCATTTCCAAAAGGTTGCGCGCGATTGCTTCCGCTTGTCCACGTTCCTCGGCTTCTAGGCCAGGGAAAGCACCAGGGGTATCAATGAGGGTAACAATGGGGAGATTAAATCGTTCAGCCATTTTCATTAAACGAAGGGCTTTGCGATAACCTTCGGGGTTGGCCATACCAAAATTGCGGTATTGGCGCAGTTTTGTATTGACCCCTTTTTGCTGTCCTAAAATGACTACAGATTGGCCATCAAGGGAGCCGATCCCACCGACGATAGCTTTATCATCTTTGAAGTAGCGATCACCATGGAGCTCTACAAACTTGCGGCACATCTGATTGATGTAATAAAGTGTATAGGGGCGCTCCGGGTGGCGAGACAACTGTACTTTTTGCCAGCCAGTGAGATTGCTGTAAATTTCTTTTCGCTTATTGCGAATTTTATTTTCGAGGGTTTTGACCATTTCGGAGACATCGATATCTTCTCCGCCATCGCCAATTTCTTTTAGTTTCTCTAATTTCTCATACAATTCTTCCAACGGCTTTTCAAACTCCAGGAATACCATAGATTGTTGCTTTTAAATTTAGATTTTATTGGTATTGCAAATGCAAATTTCTCTAAGGGCCATTAACTAGGCCAATCTATTTATTATAAGTCAAAATATCCAACAAGTTACAAAAACAAAGCCAAATCGATGTCAATAACATCACAAGGTCATTATTTTGTTGGCACAAAATTAGCAATAAGCCGCAGGTATTTCCATAGAATAAATTTTTTTTTACTTTTTTTTACAAAGCGCTTGCATGATATTACAAAGGAAACTATATTTGCACTCGCTGAAATGAAAGACACACATCTTTCTGATTAGTGAAACACTAAATGAAGTGTTTATACCATGGTCTGGTAGTTTCCCGTAAGTCTGCGGGATTAGAATACTCGGCCAAGGAACAAAATACCAATGGTCTGGTAGTTCAGTTGGTTAGAATATCCCGACAGAGTCGGGAGAGTCGCTGAGCTTCGAGATTAATTAAGTGTAAAACTATCATGGTCTGGTAGTTCAGTTGGTTAGAATATCCCGACAGAGTCGGGAGAGTCGCTG
>CAXIDD010000438.1:0-5082 GCA_964021975.1 uncultured Saprospirales bacterium
AGGCTGGTTGTAACTATCTGGTCCTTTTTCAGGCGTTTGAGCAATCGCACCATTATCTTCAAAATTAATTGGTATCAACGGTTTCTTGATGGCATTCCCACTTTCAAAGGCACCTATTTCGTGTAGATAAACAGAGTTGACGGTTTTTATAAAAGCATCTTTATAGCCTTTTTGACGAATGGGCTGCACAAAATCTCTAGCGGCTAGTGCATCATCATAAATGCCTACTACTAACTTGAGCATGTCTCCTTCCAATAAGGCATATAAATCACCAGCATCGGCATAGCGCTTCCAATTAATTCTAGAGCCTTTCTTCAGTGTTGTAATTTGGATTACCGCTACTGGACGGCCAGAATTTAAAAAATTCTCTTGAATATAAGCATTCGTATATCCAGCACTTTGTACATTGGCTAAGTCAGCCTTTGCAGATTGCATATTTTGATAACCACCTAGATAAACTTGACTCAGGTTACGTTCTAAAGCCGTCGAGTGGAGAAAACCCATTCTTTTTAGTGCTGAAAAATCATCAGCCTGAGCATCTACAAAAGTGCCAATATTGATGGTGTAATAAATATTATCCTGGGCGCGTAAAACAGAGCCTAGAGTCAGTGATAAAACCAAGAGTAGTGCCGCTCTCATCATAGTTGTTTGTTTAATAAAGCCTACAAATTGTATAGTAGACTTTAAGTATCAGTTAGTTTTTGAGTAATAATGGGGTTCAGAACACCCAGTTACTTATAAAACGTAAAAGTAAGGAGAATTAGTTGCGCTGGTTTCACTTTTTTGCTTATATCTAAAATAGATTAACAAAATTTTAAATCTTTTGCGTGCTTTTGGTCCCAAAAGGGCCTTTTTAAAAGGATTCACCGCTTATAAACGTGGAAATTTGATTTTATTGGATCTTAAATACGAATAGGTTTTTTATTTTCTTTTTAATTAGAGCATGTTTATGGATCTTCAATCATTTAGTTACGCAGACATCAACAATAACACCTTTCGAGGCGATCCAAAAAGTTTATCCTACCGTCCGATTCAAGCCAAAGAAAGTTCTTCAGGTACTTACTCCGGAGGTGAAGCCAAAGCCATAGATTTACAGGCGGATCAATGGGAGTCGATACAAAATTTAATTCAAGCTATAATCGATAATGAATCCATTCATTTAGAACAAAGAAGGATGCTAACGACTCGTTTGTTTGTAAGCAGATCAGGTGAAACCCAGAGTTGGATTATTCGTCGCTCGGAGGAGCAGGCTGCCTTGGATACTTTTCTGCGGCAGGTGTTAGGGCTTTAATAAAACAGGTTCCCCTTAAAGTCTGGCATTTCTCCATTTTTAATTGCTTTTTTCCATTTTGCTAGTTGAACAAAACGTAGGAAGAAGTACCAGAATTGCTTGCATTCATCTAGGTAGTTTAGCACAATATTTTTTTCTTCAATTTCTAATAATGCTTTTGCTAACCGCATGCTAGGTCCAAAAGTGCTGATGGCGGGCGAGTAAGAGACTTGTGCTGACTTGATTAGCAAATCTTTGGCTTCCTCTACCAATCCATGCTGCAATTTAATCAAGCCCATTAATGTGTATCCATGATGATTGATGTGAGATCGAACGGACTTTTTTTCGTGTTTAGTGGCCAAGTCTAAATAGGCTTCTACAAGCTGCTCGGCTTCTACCAAATCTTGGTCTTCGATTTTTTGTACCATCAAATGTCGGTTTTCAAGATCGTTTTCTGTCATCTGAATTTCGTTTTTATAAAAATAATAGAAATTCAACTCATACGTCTTTATTTTAGATTAAACGACAAGTACGATATATTGACAGGATCAAATATTGAGTTTGTGATAAGTGAAATTTTAAACCATTTAAGCTCATTTAAGAAGTCTTATATAAACTTATATACCTTAAGTAATCGTTCAATATTATCTACAGCTTAATTTCAGGCCCTTTTAAGCTTCCACTTCGTTAAAAAGCCTCGCCATAGCTAGGCTATGTCTACGTTTTTTGCCTCGTTGAAACTTAAAATTGCACTGAACTATAACTTGTACATGATATTGAACAATTACTTATTTGGTTTTAATAAACATAAATAATCAACTCAAAATCCAGACCAATGAAAAACGTACTACTATTCCTACTACTTTTAAGCTCTTCCTTTCAACTAAGTGCTCAGAGCACCGATGATGTCCAGCAGATCAAGGACTTAGTCCAAAATACCTTTGATGGGATTTGGTCGGAACTAGAAGCTGATAATATTCCCAAGTACCAAACCGAAGACTTCATTCTTTTGGAGCACGGTGAAGTATGGACCAACGATACCATTGCTAACTATTGCCTCCAAGCCAAAAAACGTCCTAACCGTCCAGAACGGATCAACGAATTTGAATTCATCGAGGTGAAAGTGATTGGAGATTGGGCATGGGCCGCCTATCATAATTACGGGACGTTCAAAAGTCCTGGTGCCGAAGATCGCAAACGCTATTGGCTGGAAAGTGTGGTCGCTATCCGTACTGATGATGGTTGGAAATTGAAGATGATGCATTCCACCCGAGGAAAGGTAGATTAAATGAAAGTAAGCAACTGGCGTTTGGGTTTTTATTTGCACGCACTAGGCGTACTGTTTTGTTCGCCACTACTCTATTTTCAAGGGAAAGCTTTATATAAACGCATTCCACGCTTACCTGCGGCCAATGAACCTAAAGGCCTAGTCTCCACAGCAAGTGGATCTACTTTCCATCTGTTGATCATCGGCGAAAGCACGATGGCGGGCTTGGGTGTCAGTCATCATCAATTGGGTTTTGCGGGGCACTTTGCCAGGCAGTTATCCGCTTGGCTCAACCGACCTGTTCAATGGGAAGTGATTGCTCAAAGTGGTTATACGGCCAAACAAGTTTCGGAGCACTTGATCCCAAAAGTCAATGGAATACCCGCAGATTTAATTGTGATTGGTCTAGGAGGTAACGATAGTTTTGAATTGAATCTGCCGCACCGATGGCAAAGAGATATTAAAACTTTGACTTTACAACTGCGACAGACCTATCGAAGTCAACCCTTGGTATTTCTGAATTTACCGCCTATTGCTTCTTTCCCTGCTTTCACGCCCTTGATGCAATGGGCCTTGGGCGGATGGGTCCGCTATCTGGCCGAAGCTTTAAAAGAAACAGTGGCTAAATATCCAAATGTTTGCTTCAGCTCAGAAGAAATCTCCTTGGAATACATGGAAAAACGTTTAGGAATTACCGAACATCGCGACGACTTTTTTAGTGATGGCGTACATCCTTCGGGTTATACCTATGAGCTTTGGGCCGCTGATTTTTGTATGTTTTTGCAGGAGAAAGAGCTTATAAGTTCCAACAACTGATTTAATTAAAAATAAGGGTCATAAACTTCAAGGTCCTCTTTCTTTGCCCACTCTTGAATAATCTTTCGATGCTCTGGCGTAGGGTTGGCATTAAACGGACCACGAGATTGGCGAATATACCTTCCAGCTATTTCTATCGTCACACAGCTATACCATTTCTGTTTTTTGTATTCCCGCAATGACCAGATAGAGATATCGTGGTTTAAGCAAGCATCCGTATAAGTCCCAACGCAATGATTCATGAGGCTACCTTCAAAGGAAAGATCTTTTGCAGAAGTCAATTCTATAATTTTGAATGGATTCTTTTTAGTGTTTTCTAACTTAAAAGGCTGGATATTTTCATGCTTATCCCAGGTACTCCTAGTACGCTGCTTCCGGCGATTTTCGTATGCTTCGGCCAATTCTCGCTGACGCTGGGCACGTAGATCGGCACGCTCTTGAATCCTGCGATGAAAATTATCACTCATTTCTTGTAGTTGTACCAGAGTCCGTCTTTGGATGCTAAATCCTGGTTGATCTCTCAGGCAATGATAGAGATAACTCATCAATCTTCGTCCGCGGTGATCTCCTATATTTTGGGCTTGGACTGCTACCAATTTTTGGATCACGGGGGTCCAGCGTTCCATTATATTCTTTAAGACCTCAACTTCAAGCGGATGACGGATATATTCTTGTAGCCATTCTAATAACAAGCCTTCTGCGCCATGATTGGCACAGAAGAAGTAAATGTAGAGGTCCCAGTCTGGATATGGAAAATTGTAAGGCAACTCCACAAATGCTTTGGCCATTCTTCGGGTGTAGGGCCTTGGATCAGGTCCTTTCCGGACGCTTCCACCAGCAGCCAAGTGCCGGAAACCCTCGCTTCCAAAATGGTAGTTTTTATCATTGTTCCGATAAGTCATACCATTATTCCACCAAATGTATTCTGGAATGTATTTTATTATTTGTGCAAAAGGTAAATCATAATAGTCATCATTGGCTGGCAAATCTTCCTCTTTCCGTAAAAGATGTCTTTGCCATAATAAGAACCATTCAGTAATCCGATCCGTACGAGCGTACAGCCGAGTAGCATCCATTCTATGTTCAAAACGGGTGACATAAAAAGGAAGGATACCGGCTAAAAATTGACCTAAATGTTCGGAAGTATTAGCCTCAAATGAACCTGGATACAACAAAAGCAAAACATCCACTCCAAGATATTTGATCTCTTTTGTAAGGTCTTGCGTTTTATCCGCCATAAAATCAATAATGGCTTCCCAATTGGGCCGATAAGTTACTTGTAAACGTTGTAATTGTGCTCCCGAAAACTGATCTAAAATTTTGGAGGCTAGCATTTCTGTTAAATCTTCCTGCTTCAGAGGAAGAGCCGCAGCGGTAAGGAAAGTTTCAAGGGCAACAGATTGCGCTGGTAGTTCTAAATCATCATCAAGGAGCTCCTCAAAATATTTTTTTAACCAAAATTGCTGATCTAAAGCCAGAGTAAAGGCATTTTGCTGGGAGAGTTCTCGTACATAGATGTACAACAAATCTGGAATCATGACTTCTTCGGTAAGTCGCACCAAACGCGGGTCCTTTTGTAACTCCAGAAGCTCCGTTTTGAAATCTAAGCGCTCCGAAGTGTTACTAAAATCCAGCTTATCCAGTATTTGGTCTAAATAATGCCTAGCCATTTACCATTTCTTGTTATTATCAAAAGGTTATTGAATGGTTTTCTTAAAACCATATAAGA
>CAXIDD010000439.1:0-5080 GCA_964021975.1 uncultured Saprospirales bacterium
TATGCTTTGTGATAATGAGGAGGAGGGCCTTCAGCTTTTGGTTGAAGTTCAATTTCAATAACAGATTTTAATCCATTGGTCTCAGCGGAAGTACTGATAAAAGTAACTTTTTCTCCAGATATTGGATTAACAATAGTCTTATCCATTGTATTATTCATAATGTACTATTTATTGGGTTTGAATATGAGAAGTGTTATTTAAAATCCTTTGAAATGTCTTGATCTGGCCATAATGCATTGCTTCGTGAAGATTGTTAAAATAGATCGCATCTTCGACATTTTGAAGTTCCAGTCCATAGCTAGTCTTAATAGTTTTGAAATCTCCAAAAATAGATTTTTGGTAATCTTCTGAAAGTTGTTTGACAGTAGTAAGGAGGTTTATCTTAGCAAAATCAATCAAGTTTAAATCCTCTTCTCCTGATGGTATAGTCCCACTTTTATATTTGAATATGAATTCTTTTTCGAGACGAAAAGGCGTCTGGCTAAGGCCATAGATCAATAATTGCTGTGATGCCAACAAGTGGTAGATATTCCATAAAATATTGTTGCTAAATCCAGTAGGTATTTTAAGTAAAAATTCTTTGGAACTTTCTTCTAACACCCTTAATACATTTTGCCTTGTAGCTCCTAGTAATTCAAATTGTTTTTTCATTGGAGGTCAATTTATTAAGTTATCGGATAATAACATTATTGGTCAGTAGATCCTCATTTGCAATCTTATCCAGTAATATTGATAAAGTGTTACATTCTGAATTTGTAAGATGTTCTATCCCCGTTTTTACTTTTTTTAAAGCAACCTTATCGATTTGCGCTAAAAGACTCAGTCCTGATTTAGTCAAGGAGGCATCTTTAAATCGTTTGTCATTCTTATTGACACTTATTTCAATTAGTTCTTTTTTAATAAGCCTATTCGTAAGGCGAGTTACATCGCTAGATGGGTCGATCATCCTTTCACCAACTTCTTTCAATGATAAACTACTCGGATATACTCCACGAAGAATCCTCAAGATGTTGAACTGTTTTTGAGTTATACCAAACTCCTTAAAAAAGTCTTGTTCTCTTCTCAGCATCAACTGACTGACACGATAAATTTTTACTTGTAATTTTAAGTGATTTTTAGTCATTACTCGTCTAGCCGTGTTTTTATTTAATTGATTATCAAATATATAAAACAAACTTAGACAATAATACTTGTTTAAACAAGTATTGTTCAAAAAAATCACCTTAATAACAAAGAATCATGTCAAGGCAATTGATACTTCCTTCTATGAAACACAACGTCTTTATATACAGAACTAAAGTTCATCATTTCAAATCACAACCACAAAATCAGTTTACGCAAAAGGTTAGTCGTTTGTATCCGTTATTACCCCTTTGTAATTTGACCCCGTATAGGTAACATTCATCTCCAAAACCCACTCCCCTATTCTATTTCCCCCAATCTTTCCGTATTTTCAGCGCTTTAAGATACAGATGATGAATTGTTGAGGTTATGAATTAAAAGCAGCAGAGCTATATCTAAAGCCAAAAAAACTTGAATTCAACACCTTGCTATTTCATCAATTCAACAACTGCTAAAATAAACACATGAAAAAACAGCTTCTACTGTTACTCAGCTTATGTATAGGATGGAGTGCTTTCGCACAACTCCAATCTCCAGATGATTTTTTACCACATAACAATGGCGAACAGTTTACTCCGCATTATATGCTGGTGGATTATGCCCAGCACGTAGCCGAGGAAAGTCCCTTGGTGACTTGGAGTCAGTATGGTTGGACCAATGAAAAACGGCCGCTGCAATTACTGATGATCGCTTCGGAAGAGAACCTGGCTCGGATGGAAGAGATCCGGGTGAATAATTTACGTCGGGCAGGTGTTTTGGAAGGAGACACTGATCCTGAATTGGATGATATTGCTATCGTCTGGTTAAGTTTTGGGGTGCATGGTAACGAAACGGCTGGTCCAGAAAGTTCTATCCCCATTCTTTATCACCTTGGAAACCCTGCCAACCAAGATGTTCAGGAATGGTTGAAAAACGTAGTCATCCTTTTTGATCCAAGTATCAACCCAGATGGCTATTCGCGTTATTCTCATTGGTACCGTCGAGTGGCTGGAAAATACAACGATCCGTCACCATTTGCACGTTCTCATAGAGAGCCTTGGCCCGGCGGACGGACCAATCACTATATGTTTGACCTCAACCGGGACTGGGCCTGGCAAACACAAATAGAGTCTCAGCAGCGGATGGAAAAATACAACCAATGGCTTCCTCAAATCCATGTAGATTTCCACGAGCAGGGGGTCAATAGTCCTTATTACTTTGCGCCCGCTGCGAAACCCTATCACCAATACATCCGTCAATGGCAAAGGGATTTCCAGACGGCCATCGGAAAGAATCACGCCAAATATTTTGATAAAAATGGATGGTTTTATTTCACCAAAGAACGCTTTGATTTATTGTACCCAAGTTATGGAGATACCTACCCTACTTATAATGGTGCCATCGGTATGACTTATGAGCAAGGCGGTAGCGGCCGTGCCGGCAGAGGGGTAATCATGGAAAATGGTGATACCCTGACCTTAAAAGATCGGGTGATGCACCACTTTACGGCTGGGCTTTCAACGGTAGAAATGGCCGCTCTAAATGCTAGTGACTTGGTCGATAATTTTGAAAAATTCTTCGAGGAGACCAGCACCAATCCTCCCGGAGAGTACAAAACCTTTGTGATCAAAGGAGATAATGCGCCCGAGAAATTGAAGAACTTCACCAAGTTATTGGATAAGAACGGTATCCAATATGGTAAAGCTGGAAAAGCTTCTAAACTGAACGCCTACAGCTACCAGGATGGAAAAACCAGCAGCTTATCCGTAGAAGCCAATGATTTAATTGTTTCTGCCTATCAAACCAAAGGAATGTTTGCCCAAATCTTATTGGAACCAGAAACCTTTGTGGAAGATTCCCTGACTTATGATATTACGGCTTGGTCTCTACCTTATGCTTATGGTTTAGAGGCTTATGCCAGTACCCAAAAATTGCAAGCGCAAGGTGATTATACGTTTCCTAGTTATCAGAATAAGGTTACAACGGATGGAAGTACCTATGCTTATTTGGCGACTTGGCATGCTTTAGAAAATGCTAAGTTTTTGGCGGCTTTAAGCCGAAAAGGCGTAAAATCTCGCTACGCACAAGAAGGCTTCACAATCGAAGGTAAAGCCTATCCCGCAGGAACCATTGTGATTACCAGAGCAGACAATCGCAAAATGAATGCAGCTTTTGACGAAGCGGTAAAAACCGTAGCGATGGCTTTTGAACAAGAAATCACACCTGTAAAAACTGGTTTTGCTGAAAAAGGGACAGATTTTGGTTCTAGTAATTATGTATTTATCAAAACGCCCAAGATTTTGGTACTTTCTGGCGAATCTACTAGCAATCAAAGTTTTGGACAAGTCTGGTATTACCTTGAGCAAGTACTGGATTACCCGCATACGGTAATCAACGCAGATCAACTAGGAAGTGTCCCAATGGAGGATTATAATCTATTGATTCTGCCAGAAGGCCGTTTTAGAATGGGCGAAACTACCGTCAGTAAACTAAACAACTGGGTTAGCGGTGGTGGTCGGATCATTGCCATCGGTCGCTCAACGGGATCCATAGCTAGCCTGGACGGTTTTACTTTTGAACGTAGCGTAGATGATGCAGAAGCTACAAAAGCAAAAAGAGAAGGAGAGCAAATGCAAATGGATGGTCGATTAGATTCCTATTCTGGACAGGCCCGGCGTTACGCCAACTATGCTATTCCAGGAGCGATCTTTAAAGTCAATTTGGATCAGACACATCCATTGGCCTTTGGTTTGGGCCAACATTACTTTACTTTAAAAACCGGAACTGCGGCTTACGAGTATCAGTTGGATAGCTGGAATGTTGGAACGCTTAGTGATGACTTGTATTCCCATGGATTTGTAGGTCATAAAGCTGCAGAAAACATGAAAAACACGGTCGTTTTTGCAGTAGAAGACAAAGGCAGAGGTGCCGTAATCTATATGGTGGACAACCCACTATTCCGAGCTTTTTGGGAAAATGGACATTTCTTATTCAGTAATGCCGTCTTTTTAGCCGGACAATAAACAGGTTTAGTCGATCATTTTTTTGTTGTATTTTGGAGGAATCTAATTTTAAATTAGATTCCTCCAAAATATCAGAAAATGAAAAAATATCTACTTTTTGCTCTAGCCATCCAAATCACCATGCAGATCAGCGCGCAAAATATCATCGGTAACTGGGAAGGTATCCTTGCTGTACAAGGAACAGAACTTCCTCTTATTTTTAAGATTACTCAAGATGGTGATGGGCTGACAGCCACCATGGACAGTCCCAAACAAAATGCTTTTGATCTCCCAACCGCTTCTTGTAAATTCATAGACGGTAGACTAACGATTACAGCTCCTGCTTTGGGATTAACGTTCACCGGAAAACTGGAAGGAGACGAAATTGATGGGAATTTCAAACAAGGCATGATGGCCATTCCGCTGAAAATGGTGCGAATGCAAAAGGAACCAGAAGGCCCCAAAGTAAGACCTCAGGACCCGAAGCCCCCTTTCCCTTATACAAGTACAGATATTACCTTTGAAAATGAAACAGCGGGTATCAAACTAGCCGGTACTTTAACCGTCCCACAAAACGTCAACAATCCCCCCGTGGCGATTATGATCAGTGGCTCTGGTCCACAAAATCGGGATGAAGAGATTATGAATCATCGACCATTTTGGGTTTGGGCAGATCATCTGACGCGCCAGGGAATTGCCGTATTAAGGTATGATGATCGAGGTGTTGCCGCTTCAGAAGGAGACTTTGCCACCGCAACTTCAGAAGACTTTGCGAAAGACGCCCAGGCGGCCATTACCTACTTAGGCCAACAAGACCAATTCGCTGAAAGTCCAATTGGGATTATTGGTCATAGTGAGGGAGGAATGATTGCTCCTATGGTCGCAGCAGAGGATAAAGAGGTAGATTTTATTGTTTTACTAGCAGGGCCCGGTGTCCCAAATGATGAATTAATGTACCTTCAAAATGAACGCTACAT